>RKSG01000166.1 GCA_007570995.1 Nitrospirales bacterium | reverse complement strand
GATACAATATTGTGACGGGCGATGGCTTGGTTCCCGTGGTCTGGTCGCTGACTCGAAGGCCTTGAGTACCACGTCGACCTGAAGCTCCCAACGGTAACGCTGGCACACCAGGTCTCGTGCGGCGGTGCCGATGGAGCGGCGTCGAGTGGGGTTGCCCAAGAGGTCGACGACGGCTGCAGCGGTTTCCTCCGAGTTGGCAGCGACCACGTAGTGGGTTCCGGGCTTGCCTTCGATGCCTCGCACGGCCACGGGTGAAGCGACCACCGGTTTGCCTGCTGCCATGGCTTCCAGCACCTTGTTCTGGATTCCCGCCGCGAACGTGAGCGGTGCCACCACGACGGCGGCCCGGGTCAGGTAGGCGTTGGGGTCGTCGACGAACCCGGTGACATGCACGCCGGGCATGCGGCCAAGATCCCGCACAGCGGCCGAAGGCGAATGGCCGACGATAAAGAAGTCCGCCTGGGGCATGGCGTGCCGAACAGCCGGCCAGCATTCCTTGCAGAAACGGATCACCGCCGTGAAGTTGGGCGGGTATTTCATGTTGCCGACGAAGACGACGCGGTCCTCCATGTGCTGGATGGGGGCGTGCAACAGGTGCTCGTCGACGCCGTTGGGGCACACAGAGATGCGGTCTGCCCGGGGAGCTGCTCCCAGACGCAGCAGATGGTCACGGTCGTAGGCCGAACTGATGAGCACGCGGTCGAAGGAGTCGATGGCCCTGAGTTCGGCACGCTGCAATGTTTCCTGTTCCCATGCGTAGATCCATTTCCACGGCAACGGGGCGTGGTGCCTGCCCTGGCGGTAGAGCAGGGAGGTCGCGTCGATCATGTCAATGACACGCCAGCCGGGGAAATCATCCAGGTAGGGTGCCATGCGGATGTGGAAGCACAGGGCCGCATCGTAACGGGCACGGTGCTGACGGATCCAGTGTCGCGCGTCAGGGCACTGGAAGTAGTGAAGCTGAATGGCCTCTCCTGCGAACAGGGCCCTGGTGATATTGAGGGCACGATGCCACAGCCCGACCCGGTGCGCGCTGACGTGGCCGAAGATCGCCATGTCCGCTTCGACAGTCCCGGATCCACGCTGTGCGTCGACAAAGAGGATGTCGACGTCGTGGACTCGCGTGAGCAGACGGGACATGTTGTACGTTCGGATCGCCGTGCCGTTGATCTGCAGCGCCGGATTTCGGAAGGCTAAGACCAGTATACGCATCGAACACCAGACAGCGTGCTATCGTCCTCCCTGAAGCTCATGACGGATCAGGCACACCAGGGGGATTATACAGTGTGGCAGCACCGAACACCGGAAAAGGCTTCGCAACCAAAGGCCTGGAACCGTGCAATTCGCGTGGGGCATTTCATGCGGGACCGACGGGACGCCCACTGGCCCGGTCGGAGGCCTGTTACTGAAAATGGGGGGCCACGCGTGCCGCGAATTTCTTGTCGCCGGGATAATGAATCAGATACAGATCGCGGAAGGTGCTGGCCTCGTCCATCCTGCCGGTCCGCAGGGCAAAGAGAATCAGGGTCCGCAACGTCATCTTTCGTTGAATCAGTAATTTGATGGGCTTGTCGCGCAGTTCTTCATAGACGCGCCTGGCGGCTTGCATGTCACCCCGTTGGAGGTGCGCGAAAATCAGATTCACATAGTCAATGAAGATGGCAACAGGCGCGCGGTGTCTCGCGTGCTCCATGATGGCGATGGCCTCTTCGAACTGCTTTTGTTTGAGTAAATTTTGAATCGTCTCCTGTTGCGCCAGCCAGGTGCCTGGCACACAGTTGTTGATGGATTCCACGGCGCTCTGACTCTCCCGGTACAGTCCGAACCCCCGGTATGGTGCGGGAACAGACATGAGCGCCCGGACGATGCCTCTCGGGCACTGCAGGGGGGTACTGTCAATAGGATTCTCCCATGTGCGTATCTTCACGTTGTCTTCGATGACATCCATCACGTTCATCCAAGCCATATTCACCGACACGACCAGCGCCAGGATGCATCCCAGCACCGTGAGTCCGGCATACCGGTGCCAGCTTTTCAAGGACAGGACCATGGTTCTGCGCCTGGCGTTGCCGGCGTCGCTGCTTTTGATGACCAGCCCGGCGTAGACGCCAAACATGACCGCAGGCACAGGCATTTGATAGGGAAAACTGAATTGCATGTTGACGGCGCTGCCAGCCAGCGCGGCGGCGACGAGTACAAAAAACGCCCGTGCCGTGGGTTCGCCCCGTCGGACCAGTCGGGACAATCCGCACAGCAGTCCCACGATGGCGCCACCAAGAAGCAGGACGCCAATCCCCCCCAGTTCCACGGCGACTTCGAGCACGTCATTGTGGACCCGCAAGACGGAAAAGACGTAGGCATCGTGTGGGTTGGTGAGAATGTTGTAGAAAAAACTTCCCATCCCCGTGCCCAGGAACGGGCTGCGTTTAACCATGGCCAGGGCGCTGTCCCAGATTCGGTAGCGTTCCGGCCTGCGCTTGCGAACCGGCACGTCGTAGCTGCTGGCATCGTGCTGAATACTGTTCACGACATAGGCTACGGTGTTTCCAAATCCTGCTCCCCGGGATGGCAGGGTGATCAAGAGCACCAGCACCAGCGCGGCCGACAGGGCGGCGAGTTGGTGCCCGATGTTCCAGTTTACCTGGACTGCCCCGGCTGCAGGGGAGGATCTCCTCTTCAGCCAGACCAGTCCGATGGTCATCACGACTCCTTCTATGGTCAGTGCCAGCCATGCCGATCGGGTTCGCGTGTAAAAGGCGTAGGCCAGCACCAGTGCCAGAGCAAACCCGTAACATTTTGACAGCACAGGATGGCGGTCGAACAGCAGGCCAAAGACGATCATGGGGAACACCAGCACAATGACCTGCATGGCGGCATTTCTGTTGTTGAAATTGGCCGCGGGTGGTGCCGCCTGGAGGAAGATGTCAATGGACAGGAGTGCTTGAACAAGTCCGACGATGGCAATATACAGCCCAATCAGCGTGAAGCCTCTGGCAAGGCCCACCATCAGGTTGCGATCGGGCTGTAAGGTCAGGGTCAACACGACCACCGCGGCCGCGGCCAGCCACAACAGATATTTCCCGACAAAGAAATCGGGACTGACGGCCCAGAAACCGGACAGGCTTGCCAGCACCAGCAGGCCGAGCAGCCAGAGGCGGGTATAACTCACGGTGATGGTGACCTGCTGTCTGTGCCGATTGCGGTACAGCCAGTACCACAGCAACCCAATAAACCCGATTTCCGCAATGGCTTCCCTGTAGAAATCAGAAGGCGAGCTGTTTCGCAGACCGGCAAGTGTGCCGACAACGGACGAGGCGATGAACACCACAATCATGGCCGGCCCGAGGACAGGTTTCAGCGACTCGCTTGGTTGTTCAGCTCGTTTTCGCTGCATGGCACGGCCATCTCATGGTACTGTTGAGCGGGGATATGCTATAGTACGCGCGTGGGATCATCGTAGCGTGCTGCCGATCACTGCCCCCTATCATTTATCCTGACAGCCACCACACCCAGGGCTCTCCCATGTCTTCCGGCACTCTCAAACACCAGCTCATCCATGCCTTCACCAAGCTGACGCTTCTGAGCATGCTGGGGAATGTGATTGCCATGATCACAGGCATGGTCGTAGCACGGGGGCTGGGTGCGCACGGCTATGGCGTGTATGCATATGCGATAACGCTGGTCACACTGCCGAGGGTGCTGAGTGATCTGGGTGTGACGACCATGATTATGCGCACCGCAACGCGCAGCCAGCTTCAGGCGGAATGGTCCTTGCTTCGGTCCCTGGTGATACGTTTTGCGCAACTCTCTGTCCTGATGGTCTCTGTGGTGGCACTGGTGTCGTGGCTCGTCCTGTGGGTGGTGTTCGAGCGGCTGTCCACGCACCAAGCCTACACGGTCATCTGGCTCTTGCTGGGCTTGCCCTTTCTCACAATGGGCAACCTTGCCCGAGCAGTGTTACGGGGCCTGAACCATCTGGTGGCCAGTAACATCGCCGGCGGCATGATTCCCTGGGTGGTGCATCTGATCCTGATCAGCCTGTTATTTGGGTTGATGCCGGGAACACGATTCCCGGAGTATGTGGCGTTTTCCTACCTGATCGTGGACATCGTTGCCTTGATCCTTCTCTGTGTCGTGTTGTGGCATCGCCTGCCCGGAGAATTTTATCGCGGTGAGAATGTGTATCACACCCGGGAATGGCTCCGCGAATCTCTACCGTTTGTCCTGCTCACCGGCGTCGGCTATATCAATGGCAGCATCGACGTGTTCATGCTGGGGTTCTTCCAGCCAGCGGAGCATATCGGGCAGTACCACATGGCGCTGAAGGCGTCAATGCTGATCATGGGGGCTACGCAAATCAGCAATACCGTGCTGATCCCCCAATTCGCCAGATTATATGTGCAACGTGATACCCGCACACTCCAGCGCCTGGTGACCACGAGCACGAGACTGGTCTTTCTCTGGGCCTTCGGTGTGGCGATGGTCATCCTGCTGTTTGGCGAAGAGCTGCTTGTGTGGCTGGTGGGCGAGCAATTTGCCGGTGCGTACCCCCCGATGGTGATCCTGGCAGTGGGCAGGTTGGTGGCGGTTGCGACCGGCCCGGTTATGGTGATGGCCAGTATGACCCACCATGAGAAAGACGGTGCGCGCGCTATGTGGCTGAGTGGTGTGCTGAACATCCTTCTCAATGCCTTGTTGATCCCCGACTATGGAATCACTGGCGCGGCAACGGCAACGATGACCAGCCTGGTGCTCAGGAATGTCTATGTGTCTTACCTGCTGACACGCCGCATTAAGATACGGTGCGGCATCGTGTAACGTTCCCCCTAGCCTGACCAGTCCTCGCCGCTCTCGAATCCGGGGGCAGGCTGTGGGGGATGTGAGAGTGAGGCCCGTGATCGCTCTCCGGAGGGCCATTGAGGGGCCCCGATGGTGAGTCACCCGCACAATCCGGTGGCGTCAGCGACGGTGGACGATCGCATCAGCGTCCGGCATTCCTGAGCCATTCCCGGACGATGCGCAGTTCGCGCCTGGCGACCATGCCCTTATTGTAGAGGGCGCGGTACATCGTGTAGAGATCATCGTGGTCCCCCGGCAGTTCGACCGAGCGCAGGGCTTCCATCATGGTGTGGAAATGCAAGTACAACGGCGTTTCCGATTCAAAATCATCTCGCAGGTCATGCGGATTGCGTTCCTGGCGCACCGATGCAGCGGTGAAGGCCAGCTGGCCGCCGCGTGGCCAGATGCCGTATTGTGCGACGTAACTTCTCAGGATATCGCAGCACCGGAAGGATACCGTTGCGGGGAGGTACAGGTAGGGGAACGCCGACCGGTTGATCCAGAACGTGTTCTGGGAGTTGAACGGAGACAGAATGTTCCTGTCCAGCACGTAGGTGCCCTGGCTAAACACCGGCGTCGCGTGCCCGCCGAGCACCAGCCGGAAGATGGCGTCCACATCGGGGTCGCCATCCGCCAGGCTCTGGATGACAAACACATGGCTGTCTTTTTCCTCGAGGAGAATGGGCTCCCTGGTGCGGATGTGATCGAGCGGAAAGCCTCGTGGCCAGATGTGTTGGTCGGTGTACAGGGCATACATGTTCGGGTACTCGGGTGAAACCACCGTGTGAGAGAAACGGTGATCCAATGCTCCCCAGTGTTCATACGGAATGTTGTCGTCATCGCTTTCGGCAATAATATCGTAGCCGTGTTGTATCGCGTACAGGTAGCCGATGTTTTTGCGCGCGTAACTGTCCACGGGAAGCAGTTCGCTGATGGTCGGGAAGTGGGTGTGCTGGGTGTGCGTATCGAGAAAAATACAATCGAGGGAGGCATAGTCGCCGGGGGTTTTCCGGTCCCCCACCACGATGACATCGTAGTCCGTTCGGATGAACTGGCGTATGGCTTCGGTGGGCTTGTTGACCGTGGTCAACACGAGGCATCGTTTGTTCATGGATGATTCACGGGTGTTGTGCCCTGCAGGACTTCCGCCCGGCCGTGGGACGCGGCTTCCACGCGGGCTTTGTTCTCACGGTGCATGTTGTCCGACATGTTCTGGCCGGTGAATTCTGTCAGTGTTCTGAACATACGGTTCGGTGGTCACGTCCTCGTGAACGGGCACAGACCCGCTCACATCAGCTTGATAACGGTGGATGGGGAGGGTACGGCTTCACGTAACTGCTGTCGACCCCAACAGCGGTCGGCTTGCCTGCTTCTCTCATCCGGCTGAGGGGGCCATCGTCCGGTCTCGCATGTTCGGGGGCCTGACACCAGAGTCATCACGCTGGAAATGCTCGGCCTGCCCACGGCGAAGCGTCACTTCGAACAGGTCGACCTGGACCGCATCATCCATGCGTCTCCCACACGCAACACGGAAGATGTTGGAGGGGCAACTTACACTGTCCCGGCATCAATACGCAAGTGATGCGAATGACCAGCTTTCTGCTGTTTGTGGGAACAGGGAATGACCCGGGTGGGTAAAGTGATTGCTGGCAGAAACGAGCCGTGTGTCTTGACGTCGATCAATCCGGCACGGACGTGTTATGCCCCTTGTCCTTGTCTGTCTTTTGGGAATTCCGCTACACTGAAGATTCCGTTGTCCTGATGATGATGGTTTCCTGCGTGACAGTCCGATGAAAAAACGAGCGCTGATTACCGGTATCACCGGTCAGGATGGTTCCTACCTGGCGGAGTTCCTGCTTGACAAGGGCTACGAGGTGCATGGCGTTCTTCGCCGGACCTCGCTGTTCAACACTGCCCGAATCGAACACCTCTACCATGATCCCTTCGAGAAAGGCTGTGATCTGGTGTTGCATGCGGGGGACATGACCGACGCGACCAGCCTGACACATATCCTGCAAAAAGTGCGGCCCGCTGAAATCTACAACCTTGCTGCTCAATCACATGTCGCTGTGTCGTTCGAGGAACCCGAGTACACCGCCAACTCGGACGCGCTGGGCGTATTGCGTCTCCTGGAGGCTATCCGAACTCTGAATCTGGTGGACTCCACCCGTTTTTACCAGGCGTCCACGTCCGAGATGTTCGGCAACGCGCCAGAGATGCCGCAGTCCGAAACCACCACGCTCGAGCCACGCTCGCCGTACGGGGCGGCCAAACTGTATGCCTACTGGATGACCAGAATTTACCGCGAGGCCTACGGGTTGTTTGCCTGCAACGGCATTCTGTTCAATCATGAATCACCGGTGCGCGGCGAAACCTTCGTCACCCGCAAAATTACCCGGGGGCTGGCTTTCATCAAATTGGGCTTGCAGGACTGTCTGTATATCGGCAATCTCGATGCCCGCCGTGACTGGGGCCATGCGCGGGATTATGTGGAGGCGCAGTGGTTGATGTTGCAACAGGACACACCCGAGGACTTTGTCATTGCCACTAACGTGCAATATTCGGTGCGTGAGTTTCTGGATGCGGCGGCGCGTGAGCTGGACATGGCCATCACCTGGCAGGGGCACGGACTCGACGAGCGGGGGGTGGACCAGAACGGCCGTGTGATTGTCCAGGTCCGGGAGCGCTACTTTCGTCCCGCGGAAGTGGACAGTCTGCGCGGCGACGCGGCGCGCGCGCGTGCGAAGTTGGGCTGGCAGCCGCAGGTGACATTTGACGAACTGGTGTCGGAAATGGTGGCGCGCGATCTGGCGCTGGCCAAACGCGAAAAGGAGGACAGGGACCATGCCAGACCCCGTCACTGATGCACGTCCTGTGCTGGGCCAGGAGACGACGGTGTATGTTGCCGGTCACCGGGGCATGGTCGGCTCGGCGATTCTGCGCTGTCTTGCACGACGCGGCTTCACGAATCTGATTACGTGTGAACGCGAACAGCTCGATTTGTGCGAGACATCCCGCGTGCGCGAGTTTTTCGAGCGCACGCGGGTGGATTATGTCGTGCTGGCCGCTGCCAGGGTGGGCGGCATTCATGCCAACAACACCTATCCGGCCGAGTTCATTTATCAGAACATGATGATCGAGGCCAACGTGATTCACGAGGCCTGGCGCGCTGGCGTGCGACGACTCGTGTTCCTTGGCAGTTCGTGCATTTATCCCCGTCTTGCGGCGCAGCCGATGCGCGAGTCGGCCTTGCTGCACGGTGCCCTGGAGCCGACCAACGAGCCGTATGCCGTGGCCAAAATCGCCGGCATCAAGTTGTGTGAGTCCTACAATCGGCAGTATGGAACGGCCTACCGCAGTCTGATGCCGACCAACCTCTACGGCCCGGGCGACAATTTTCATACCGAGGACAGCCATGTGATTCCCGCCTTGATTCGCCGTTTCTCTGAGGCGAAAGCCACGGGACAGCCGAGCGTGCGGGTATGGGGCACCGGCAGGGTCACGCGGGATTTTCTGCACGTGGATGATCTTGCCGACGCCTGTGTCCACGTCATGGCACTTGAGGACGATGCGTACAACGCCTGCACTGCGCCGATGCAGTCGCACATCAATGTCGGCTCCGGCAAAGAGGTCACGATAGCTGAATGTGCGTCACTGATCCGGGATGCGACGGGCTATCCGGGCGCGATCATGTTCGACGCCGACAAGCCTGACGGCACGCCGCGCAAACTGCTGGAGACTTCTGTACTGGATGGCCTGGGGTGGCGCGCCGGCATTGACCTCGCCGATGGCATTGCGGGGACCTGTGCGTGGTTCCTGGAACACCGCACCCGTGCCCGGCTGTAGGACGGCACGCACCACGAGAGAACGATCATGAACACGGTGTACACGGTGGCCATCGGCCAACGCTATACCAGGACGCTCTGGGCGAAGGACTGTCTCAGGGCGTGGGAGCAGTACTGCGACCGGCACAATCTGAATCTTCATGTGCAGACGACGGCCACATTCCCTTTCAGGGAACGGAGCACGAGGCTGCACTATGAGAAGTTCAACTTCATCGATCAGGATTTCGACGGGAGTATTCTGATCGTGGATCTTGACACTGTGCCTGTTCCGGATATGCCGAATCTCTTCTCGATATACAGCGACAGGAATCTCACTTGTCGAGTGAATCCGGAGTGGGGCCCCGGACACCGTTTTTACGTGTATTCGCAGTCCGGGAAGTTCAGGGAACGATTCGCGGCGATGTCATGGCCGGTCTTCGGGGACTTGAACAAAGGCACAGGGCCATGGCCGAAACCAGATGTGTGGTTTTACGTCAGCGGCGGGATGATGTTGTTGCCGCTG
>RKSG01000165.1 GCA_007570995.1 Nitrospirales bacterium | reverse complement strand
GCGCCAGGGGCATGCATTCCCGCAGCCCCCCCTCCGTCATTCCCGCAGTGAGTTGAGCGGGAATCCAGGGGAGGCGTGAGAAACGACACGGCTATGGCGCATTTCACAGGCAAAAGGAGCATGGTGTGGCAACCCGATCTGTTCCCCGAAGAGACGATTCCCGCTGGAGCGTCCCGCCAGACGGGCCATATCAACAAACTGGATGTTCGTGACAGCCCTTTCCACGAGTGGTATCGATTTGTTCTTTCCTTTCCTGCCCACCTGGTTCGTGAATATATCTCCAGATTCGGCTTAGGGGAAACCGATGTGCTCCTGGACCCGTTTTGTGGGACAGGGACAACGCTGGTTGAGGCGAAGTTGCTGGGGATACCGAGTGCCGGCATTGAGGCAAATCCCATGGCGCATTTTGCGTCGTCTGTCAAAACAGACTGGGATATTGATCCGGATCAACTGGTCGCCCATGCGGCGTCGGTGGCCAAACGAGCGAAGGATTCGGAGCGAGGATCATCGCTCCAAACCTTGTCGGAAGAATCATCGAAACTGCTGTTGAAGAATTCAATCAGTCCGCTGCCATTGCATAAATCTTTAGTCTTATTGCATTGCATTGAACACGATGAGCGCGCGCAGTTCAAACGGCATGAATTGCTGGCACTGGCCAAATCGCTGGTGTGTTCGAGCAGCAACCTGTATTTTGGCCCGGAAGTCGGGGTGCGGCGAGTACACAAAACCGATGCACCGGTGATCGAAAGCTGGCTCGTGGAAATAGAAAACATGGCAGCCGATTTGCGCAATGCTGACCACAACAGGACTGTTGCCACCGTTCATTGTGCAGACGCCCGGTACATACCAGCAGGCTTGTCCCCTCAACGATCCCGCCGTCATGCCTGCGAACGCAGGAATCCAGGATTCAGTGCGGTGTTTACATCCCCGCCCTATCCCAACGAAAAAGACTATACCAGAATCACGCGACTGGAAAGTGTGATCCTGGGTTTCGTGAACAACAGGGCTGACTTGAGAGCGTTAAAAAACGGTCTGCTCAGATCCAATACTCGAAACGTGTACAAAGGTGATGATGATGACGGGTGGGTCGCGGAACATGCCGAGATACAAGCAATCGTGGCAGAAATAGAGAAACGAAGAATCGCCTTGCGTAAAACATCGGGGTTTGAGAGGCAATACGGCAGGGTCACACAATTGTATTTTGGAGGGATGGCTCGTCATTTGGCTGAATTACGGCCATTCCTGAAGCCGGGTGCCTGTCTGGGCTATGTGGTGGGCGATCAGGCTTCCTACCTGCAGGTCATGATCCACACGGGCCGACTGCTTGCGGATATTGCGCAGTCATTAGGCTATCGGATCGTCGGCATTGATCTGTTCCGTACCCGCTTGGCGACGGCAACACGTCAGCAGATGCGCGAAGAAGTTGTGGTCTTGCAGTGGCCTGGATGGATCTGAGGTGGTGTGTGAAGAACGACGACCCGTTGACGACGGATGTGCACCAGGGTACGAGTTGGTCGAGGGTGATTGCCTGTCCTGGATGGCCCAACGGCAGCCCAATACGATTCACACGATTGTCACGGACCCGCCCTATGGTCTGAAGGAATACACCCCGGAAGAGAAGGCAAAACTTCGTCGCGGAAAGGGCGGGGTGTGGAGAATGCCGCCCACACTCAACGGCTGTGCACGTCGGCCACTTCCGCGCTTCACAGTTCTCAGCGAAGCAGAGAAGAGCACGTTGAAGGATTTCTTCTCTCGTTGGGCTGTGCAGGCCTTGCATGTGCTTGTGCCGGGTGGACACGTCTTCATCGCGACCAACCCTCTTCTTTCCCACATCGTGTACAGTGCCATGATGGAGGTCGGCTTCGAGAAGAGGGGGGAAATCATTCGCCTGGTTCAGACACTGCGTGGAGGCGACCGTCCGAAAAATGCTCATTTGCAGTTCAACGACGTGACGGTGATGCCTCGCTCGTGCTGGGAGCCTTGGGGCCTCTTCAGAAAACCCTGCCAGGGTCGCGTGCAAGACAATCTTCGGAAGTGGAAGACCGGCGGGCTCAGGCGAATCAGTGACAATCAGCCCTTCTGTGACGTCATTCAAAGTGCTCCAACCAGGCCCGTGGAACGGCATATGGCGTCTCACCCGTCTCTTAAACCACAGGCCTTCATGCGCCAGATCGTGCGCGCTTCGCTTCCGGTCGGAGAAGGTGTCCTCCTCGATCCGTTCATGGGAGGAGGTTCAACCATTGCCGCGGCCGTAGCCGTCAGCTACCGGAGCATCGGGATTGAGAGCGATCCCAAATTCTTCGCAATGGCAAGACAGGCCATTCCCCAGCTGGCTGCGTTTGTTCCCACCGGAGACCCAGCGTGGCGTCCTGCGCGGGACGAAGATCCTGCACCCGGCGGTCAGGCAACGCGTTTCGTGTAACGAAGTCGCGATTCTGCATGCGATGCGCCGGGTTTCCTGAAAAACGCGGGTGCGTTGAGAGCATGGCAAAGAAGTCTTTCTCTGTGCCTGCCCCTGGTGCCTTCCGGCTCCGCCCCTGGATTCCTGCGTGCGCAGGAATGCATGCCCCTGGCGACCAGGGGACGGCGGAGGATGACCAGGGGTCGCGTCAGACGTGCTGTTCCGTCATGAACCAACCCGCGACAGACAGCCGTTTGTGGTCGACGGCGAGTGGGTCAACCCGGCACACGCGATGGAACCGGGGGACGGTGAAGATGACGAGCGAACCCGGTTGCGGGGCAATACACTGCGCCACCTCCAACTCGCGGTTCCCGTGCTGGTCTCGTGTATCACGGTACAGCACCAGTTCCCCACCCCAGTCCGTGCGCCACTGGCGATGAAGATAGGTGGCCACGGCCAGCCGTCTCAGCGGAGGCCGAGGATGATGGGCGGATTGATAGGCATCGTCCGTATCATCATGTGTCGGAAGACAGTCCCCGGCACCGTAGGAGTAGTAATGAAAACTCACGTGCCGCCGTGTAATGTTTGGAAACGATTCAATGTACTCCGCAATGCAGGACAACGACAGTCTGCCAAGAAAGTGCTGCCGCTCGGGGCCTCCCATGTCGGCCTTGAGCCAGTTGCCCGTATTCGGAAAGGCCTGCGAGACCGCGGGCATGTCCAACAGTCCCGTCCAGGTCGAACGGCTCATGGCCGTTCGAAAGGTTGCCATTTCCTCCGCCGTCCAGAAATGTTCCAACACCAGCACGGGATCGTCCTGAAAGGAAAATGTCCCGGGGTGAAATTGATGAAAGGGCACCCTCATTAGACGCGAACCTTACGTGGAATGGCCTGCTCCTGGCTCCCTCATACCACCCCTTGGATTCCTGCGTTCGCAGGAATGCATGCCCCTGGCGCCCCGGGCGACCAGGGGACGGCGGGAGGGTGACCAAGGGTCATGTGCACGGGGAGCAATCGCGCTGCGATTGCTGGCTTGCACCGAAGGGGACGAGCATAGGGGAACAGGATGCAGCAGATCAAGAAACCAGCCGGGGGGATTGTTGCAGGATCCGTGGTGCGGCCCGGGCCAACGACACCCTGGATTCCTGCGTTCGCAGGAATGACGGAGGGGGCAGGTCAAGAAACCAGCCGGGGGGATTGTTGCAGGATCCGTGGTGCGGCCCGGGCCAACGACACCCTGGATTCCTGCGTTCGCAGGAATGCATGCCCTTGGCGCCCCGGGCGACCAGGGGACGGCAGGGGGATGGAATGCCTGCCCCTGGGTTTGACCAGGGGACGGCAGGAGGTGACCAGGGGAATAACGCCTGCACCTCACACAGTGCTCAGGATCCTTCCTGATACTGTTCGAGTGGCGGGCACGTGCAGACCAGATGGCGGTCGCCGTATGCGTTGTCAATGCGTGCAACCGCCGGCCAGAATTTGTGGTCTCTGAGCCAGGGCAAAGGGAATGCAGCCTGCACCCGGCTGTAGGGATGATCCCAGTGCTGGGCGGTGACAGCGGCAATCGTGTGCGGGGCATTTTTCAGGGGATTGTCGTCCCGCGGGAGACGCCCCTGCTCGATGGCCGCGATCTCCAGACGAATGGTCAGCAGCGCGTCACAGTACCGGTCCAGTTCCGCTTTGGACTCACTTTCCGTAGGCTCTATCATCATCGCGCCCGCCACAGGCCACGAAACGGTCGGCGCGTGGAAGCCGAAATCCATGAGACGTTTGACAATATCCTCCACTTCCACACCGGCGGATTTCTTAAACGGCCGCACATCCACGATAAATTCATGGGCACACCAGTTGCCCTTTCCGGTGTACAGGACGGAGAAATCCCTCTCCAGTCGCCTGGCCATGTAATTGGCATTGAGCATGGCGATTTTGGTGGCATGGGTCAGCCCCTGGCTGCCCATGAGCGCGATAAAAGCCCAGGAAATTGGCAGAATACTCGGGCTGCCATACGGGGCGGAGGCAATCGGGCCAATGCCCTGCTCCCCACCAGTGTCCCGGACCGGATGCCCCGGCAGAAACGGCGCCAGGTGATCGGCAACGGCAATCGGCCCCATGCCCGGCCCGCCGCCGCCGTGGGGAATGCAGAACGTCTTGTGTAAATTGAGATGACACACGTCGGCCCCGATGTCACCCGGCCGGCACAGGCCAACCATGGCGTTCATGTTCGCGCCGTCCATATAGACCTGTCCGCCGTGCTCATGCACAATCTCACAGATCGTGCGAATCGTGTCTTCAAACGCCCCGTGCGTCGAGGGATAGGTGACCATGAAGGCGGCCAGCTTGTCCTGGTGGTGGCGAGCCTTGGCGCGGAGGTCGGCCAGATCAATGTTGCCCCGTTCGTCACAGGCGACGGGAACGACGCGCATGCCGGCGATCATGGCACTGGCCGGATTGGTCCCGTGCGCGGAAATCGGGATGAGACAGACATCCCGATGGCCCTGTCCCTGGCTTGCGAGCCAGGCCCGAATGACCATCAGCCCGGCATATTCTCCCTGGGAGCCGGCATTAGGCTGGAGCGAGACGGCGGCATATCCCGTGATTTCCGCGAGCCACGTCTCCAGTGACCTGAACAACCGGGTATACCCAACCGATTGTTCGACAGGGGCAAACGGATGAAGACCACTCCATTGCGGCCACGTCATGGGTTGCATTTCCGCCGTGGCGTTGAGTTTCATGGTGCAGGAGCCTAGGGGAATCATCGAATGCACCAGCGAGAGGTCGCGTGCCTGGAGGCGGTGCATGTAGCGCAACAGTTCATGTTCCGAATGGTACTCATGAAAGACAGCGTGTGTCAGAAATGGCGTCGTGCGAGCCAGGGGGGGGGGCAACGAGATGGAGCGCGTATCCGCCAGGTCTTTCGCCGTGAACCACACCCGACCGTCCTGGGAAAACATTTTCCACAAGGTCTCCACGTCCTCCATGGTCGTGGTTTCGTCCAGCGCGATGCCAAAGACGTCATCGTCAAAGGTGCGGAGGTTCACACGAGACTCCATCGCCCGTTGACGTATCCGGTCCGGCTTGATCGCGTCGGTGGAGACGCGCAACGTGTCAAAAAACAGTTCTTCCGAGACGTGACAGCCGAGACGGGTCAGGCCTTCGGCGAGGACAACGGTCAACCCGTGCACGCGCCTGGCGATGCGTTGGAGACCCTGAGGGCCGTGATAGACGGCATACATACCGGCAACATTGGCCAGCAGCACCTGGGCGGTACAGATGTTGCTGGTCGCGCGATCGCGGCGAATATGTTGCTCGCGGGTCTGCAACGCGAGCCGGTACGTCGTGCGTCCTTCACGATCTTTCGACACGCCGACGATGCGCCCCGGCATGTGCCGCTTGCAGGCTTCGCGCGCCGCAAGGAACGCGGCATGTGGCCCTCCGAATCCCAGCGGGATGCCGAAGCGCTGGCTGGATCCCACGGCAATGTCTGCACCAAAGTCTCCAGGGGGGGTGAACAGGGTAATGGCAAGCAGATCGGTAGCCACCACCACCAGGGCGTTGGCGTCGTGTGCACGCCGAACCAGGGCATGATAATCGCGGATCGCGCCATCGGTACCGGGGTACTGGAGGAGGATCCCGCAATAATCCGCCCGTTTCCAGTCGAGACTGCTGACCGCGCCGATCTCCAGTTGGAGACCCAGTGATTGTGCCCGCGTCCGGAGCACGGCAAGCGTTTGAGGATGACAGTCCTGCGAAGCGAAGAATGCCGTTTGATGCCGTCCGTTCAGGGCACGGCACATGTTCATGGCTTCTGCCGCTGCTGTCCCTTCGTCGAGAAGCGAGGCATTCGCCAGGGGCAGGCCGGTGAGATCGGCCACCATGGTTTGGAAATTGAGCAGGGCTTCCAGCCGCCCCTGCGCAATTTCTGCCTGATAGGGGGTGTACGGGGTATACCATGCCGGATTTTCCAGAATGTTGCGGAGAATGACAGGGGGCGTGTGACAATCGTAATACCCCATCCCAATAAACGAGCGGAACACCTGGTTATGCTGGGCCATGTCCTGCAGGGCGGACACGGTTGCCTGTTCACTCCGCGGAGCCGGCAGGTTGAGCGGCTCGCGAAGGCGAATGGTGTCAGGGACCACGGTATCGACCAGCGCGTCCAGCGACGGGGCGCCAATGACGTCCAGCATCACCCGAACGTCGGCCTCCGTTGGCCCCACGTGCCGGTTCTGGAATGCCTCCGTGGGAGTACACCAGCTCTGTGCGGTATGGTCAGCCATGTGGGGAAACGAGGAAGGTGTTCAATCTGGTGTGTGGCACCATGTCCACTGATCGTGCGTGACCCTGCCCGGAGCCGGACAGACGAGTCGGTGTTGCGGGAATGCCATGCGATTGGAGTATGCTCAACGATATATGCAGAGGTGTCTGTGGTGGTTCCCGGCGTTACGCTTCCGCAGGGGCTGCCGTTCTGTAGCCGCGCGACCATCCCGCGGCCGTCTGTTGGATGCCAGCGGTGTGACCCTATCACGGTTTCGCGGATTCTGCCAAGTAACGGCGGATTTTGGCCAGGCGGATTGCGTCTTGAGAACATTTCGGGAGTTTGGTACAGGATACGCGAAATGGCGGATGTCGGGTTGCCGGGGAGGGTCATGCGATGATCGTGCTCTCAAACATTAAGAAATTGTATGACGGAACCTCGAACACCGCGGCGGCGATTCACGAAGGGGTTGATGTGTGGATTGAGGGAGCCACCATCGAAGCGGTGAAACCGCATGATCCGCGTCCGGCTCACGGTCGCGATGTGCGTCGTGTGGATTGTTCCTCATTCATCGTGACGCCGGGGCTTGTTGACTGCCACAGTCACGTCACCGTTCTGGGCGTGCGCGACGAAGATTTCGCCGCCATGAACGGGCCGGCCGGTCTGCTCTACACGGAGCGCATTTTATATGCCACATTAGTCCATGGCGGCGTGACGACCGTTCGTGATGTGGGTGGTGCCACGCATGTGGTGAAACGGCTGGTCGATGACGGGCTGATCATCGGGCCTCGAATGAAAATTGCCATTTGCATGTTATCGACCACCGGTGGCCATGCCGATTTCCGGGGCACGGATCGGTGTCACGAAACGGTGTCACGGTTATGGCCCCCGGGGATTGGTCGTCCGTCGAGCATTGTGGATGGTCCCTGGGACTGTCGCAAACGTGTTCGTGAAATTGCCGCCTCTGGGGGAGATCTGGTGAAAATTTGCACGAGTCCTGGTGTCGTGTCGCCTTCCGATAAATTAGAGAATCGGGATTTCACGCGGGAAGAAATCGAAGCGATGTGTGATGAGGCGGCGGGGCGTGGCATGCCGGTTGTGGCGCATGCCCACAGTCAGCAGGGCATCGCGTTGGCCATTGAATGTGGGGTGCGGGACATTCAGCATATCTCATTTATGGATGAGGCGTTGGCTGAAAAAGCCTATGCCAGAGGGTGTACGGTCACCCCGACGTCATGGATTACCCATGAGCTGTCACGGGTGGAAGGGTTTTCCGATTTTGTCGTCGAGAAAGTCCGGCGTGTCGTGCAGGCTCACGCCGAGGCGGTGCGCATTGCACATGCGAGTGGTTTGCACATGATCACCGGAACGGACCCCATCCTGCCCCGGATGCACGGCCGGAACTATATGGAGATGGTATCGCTGATCGAGGATGGTCTGCCCCCGTTGTCGGCGTGGTACAGCGGGACGGGGCTTGCTGCCGAGCGTATTGGGCAGCATGATGCCGGTGCCCTGAAGCCCGGGTATCGGGCCGACCTTCTGCTCAGTCGGGGTGATGTCATTGCGCAGCCGCAGTTGTTTGAACGTGGGGCGTTAGCGGAAGTGGTGAAGGATGGAACGGGGTATCGCGGTGTCCTGACCGGCCTGCCTCAGAAAACCTTTCGCTCCGGGGTACGGGATCTGCTCATGGCGTCGCCTGCAGGCGAGTGTGAGGAAGATGAAAAAACCGTTGGCTGACGAACATCCCTTGTCCATGGGGGAGGGGGGGTACCTTGCCAGCCCGTTGCCGCGGGAGGCGGCCCTTTACGATGGAATTTCCGGACGGGAAAGGTCCTGTTGTGTAGAGTGGTCCTGCATATCCACGATGAGTTCCCCCTGGGGCGAGAAAAACCCTTGTTCGTCGATTTGCACGACGCCCGTACAGTTCTCCTGAAAAAATTCCAGGATCCAGCCATTGAAGTCGTAGCCTTCCTCTGCAATATCGTTTTTAAGTATACGGGTCACGAGAATAAAGGTGGCCCTGACCACAAATTCCTTGGCAAGATCGGCCTCCACATCGCCGAAGGCAGACAGCAGTCTGGAGAAACCTGCCTGTTCCTGTTCGAAGACATCCTGATAGGTCCCGGCGTTTCGAATACAAAACAGCTGGATTGGTTTTTTCTCTCGATGATAGCCCAGGGCTATCTGGACCCATGAATAATCGTCCAGTGTTTCAGGGGTCATTTGCGGGATAAGGGGGATTTGGTTTCTCGATTTCAGAAAGTCCAGTAGCAGGCGGAGAGGCGGAGGGTTCTTGCGTTGGCAAAAGACCCGTGAATAGATAAACTCATTTCCTGCTCCGTCGGCCTGTGGCAGTGAGATGACGGATAATTCTTTTCCCACGGTGTACCTCCCTGTGAACGACCATGCTTGCGAGTTCCACCTTACAGTGGTTGCCTCCTGTGCGTCAAGGCGGAGAGCCGATTCACCGTCGTCAGCGTCTGGAGCTTGGCTCTGGCTTTGGGGGTGTGGCGTGGCACGTGGGGGGAGCGGAATAGCGGCCCATCTGGTTCGGCGCGTTAGCGGGG
>RKSG01000014.1 GCA_007570995.1 Nitrospirales bacterium | reverse complement strand
GCCCTGTCCCGTTCGGCGAAAGGGGACATGCCGTCGCACAATGTTCCACAGGACATGCTGCTCTTCGGAATGCAACAGAGCCTGCGTGCCAAGATAGCCGGCCACGCTCAGGCCGATGCCCACCAGGAGCATGAGGCCCTTGGCGATCCATTCGTCTTCGTGCTGCCAGACAGCCAGACCAGCGACCCATGTACAGGCGAGCATCACGGGGACGGTGGCGAGTCCGGCGTGACCCAAGGAGCGTCCCACCCTGCGCCAGTCCGTGCCGCCCAGACGTCTTTGGAGAATGCCAAGCAACACGCTGAGGTGCACCATGGCCGAGAGCGCCGTGGCCAGGGCCAACCCGACATGCTCCAGCGGACGCATCAGGATCATCGCCAGTACGATATTGGCCAGCATGGCCAGGACGGCGGCCATGGCGGGGGTTTTCGTATCATGGAGTGCGTAGAAGGCCGCCACGATGATCCGAATGCCGGCAAACGCCCACAGCCCCGCGGCATAGGCCATCAGCGCATCGGCGGTGCCATGTGTGTCGGCGGCGGTAAAGGCGCCATGTTCAAAAAACACATGCACAATCGGGTACCGGAGCATGATGACCCCGATCATCGCGGGCACCATCAGAAAGACAATCATGCGCAGCCCGAATCCCAGCGTGTCCCGCAGGTCGTCTATGGCGCGTCGGGCGGCCTGGTCGGACAGGGTGGGAAGGAGCGCCGTGGCCAGGGCAATGCCCAGAATACCCAGCGGAAACTGGATCAATCGCATGCTGTAAAACAGGTAGGTAGGCCCGCCAGGGAAATACGATGCCAGGACGGTGCTCACGGTGATATTGATTTGCGTGGCGGAGACGCCCAGTAACGTCGGCACAATCAGGAGGCCGATTTTCACGACACCGGGATGCCTGGGGGCGAAACGCCAGCGAAAGAGCAACCCGTGCTGGTGAATGCCGGGCAGTTGCACGACAAATTGCGCCAGTCCGCCGATGACGACGCCAATGGCCACGCCTGTGATTGGGGCATCCAGTGCCGGTGCCAGCCACAACGCCGAGGCAATAATGCAGACGTTGAAGAACACGGGGGCCAGGGCCGGGGCGGCAAAGGCCCGCAGTCCATTGAGTATGCCCATGGTCAGGGCCGCCAGACTCATGAAAATCAGATAGGGGAACATCATCCGCGTGAGGAGTGTGGTGAGGCGGAGTCGTTCGGGGTCATCGTGAAATCCGGGAGCGAAGACCCACACGATGGCAGGTGCCGCGACGATGCCGGTCAGCGTGAGCAGGGTGACGATGGACAACAACGTGGTGAACGTGGCACTGGCCAGTTCCCAGGTGTCCTGTTTGCTGCGCAGGGTGTGATATTCGGTGAAGACGGGGATGAAGGCGGAGGACATGGAGCCTTCCGCCAGGAGTTCGCGGAACAGGTTCGGGATACGGTAGGCGACGAAGAACGCATCGGCGGCCATGGTCGCGCCCAGCAGGCGTGCGAGGATAATGTCGCGCACGAATCCCAGCACCCGGCTGGAGAAGGTGGCGGCTCCGATGAGTCCGGCTGCTCCTGCGATGGCGTGGTGCTCATCGGCGTTCCGTGGTGCATGGCGGGGATGGTCGTCTATAACCCGCCTCGTTCGTGTCTGGGAATGGTGAGTTTGGCGTCAATGAATTCCCTGTGTGGCAGTTCGAGTGCCGTGGCGATGTGTCGAATGGCCTCGATCTCGGCATGGGAAGTCTGCTCCGCGGCGTTAGCAATGGCGAAGAGGCACCGGAGAAAGGCCCGGCGTTCCTCCATGGTCGTGTAAGTGCAGAACCCTCTGGTGAGCCGGACGAGGTCCAGGCCGTGCATGATGCGGGCGTGGCTCATGTCGGTAATCATCTGTGCTTCGTCTGCGGGCACCCCCCAGAGTTGCTCGAGTCCCAGGCGCATAGCTTCGCGTTCGCGGTGACACACGTGGTTGTCGACCCATGCCACGTGGGCCATCAGTCCCGCGGCCAGGCATATTTTGCGGGCCTCCGTCTCCGTGAGAGTCAGGGGGTGTCCCTGCTGCTGCATTTCCAGGGTCAGTTGGAAGTAGATCGTGTTCCTGATGAAATCTTCCATGCGATCTTCGCGCAGGGAGTCTCCCTGGTAACGGCTGGCGTTGCGGCGCAGGGTCCGTCGAAGCGGGCCGCTGAGGTGGAGGAGGAATCCGGTGCGGCGTCCTTCGATATCCTGGCGAATCTGTTCGAAGAAGACTGCTTCGCTGCTCTGTGGCGTCTCGCCGCCGCCGACCAGACGGCTCAGCGTCTGCAGCACGAGTTGTTGATCTTTGGATGATCGCATACTGGAGAGGACGCGTTCCAGCAGGGTCTGGCGTTCGGCGTCGGTGACGGGGTGGGTCATGTAGAGTTCGAGTTGCATCCACTCTTCCCCGGAAATATCCGGGAGGACAAACATAAGCTCCTTCAGGGCGTTGAGTTCTGCCTGGTGGAGCTGGCCGTCGATCCACGCAATGCCGACCATCAGTTTTCCGAGATCGAGAATAAAGTCTCTCTGTGGCATGGTTTGTCTCCTGACTGCTGGCCCCTGGTCAACAGCCTCCCTCCGTCCCCTGGTCGCACGGGGCGCCAGAGCCTGCCCCTGGCTTTGACCAGGGGGGCAGGCATTCCCGCAGTGAGTTGAGCGGGAATCCAAGGGGGGCGCCAGGGGCAGGCCTGCACGCGTGGTCCTGACGACGGGGTGTGGGCATTTTATTGAAGATTATCAAGAATAGTTGACAGACGCTCCGGATTCCAAGGCAGATTCAAACAAAAGGGGATTCCATCCTGCAATACCCAAAGGCTGTTCGTGCCTGCTTGTGACAGATTATTGGACTCTGATCAGTGCTCCTGCCCGCGGCCGCCGGTAACCGCAAGACGTTCTGGGTTCCTGCCCTTGGTCAGGGCCAGGGGCAGGCTTTCGCAGGAATGACAAACCTGGATTGGACAATGGGTTCCTGGTTGGGTTGTTCTGGATTCCGGCTTTCGCAGCCCGGCTGCTCCCTCCCCGCCCGTCATTCCTGCGGAAGCAGGAATCCAGTCTGTAGCGTAGCGCGGGGGGGCTGGGCCGAGCCCGGGGGGGTCTGCCCGGCGCGTCCGCTCCCCGCCCGTCATTCC
>RKSG01000061.1 GCA_007570995.1 Nitrospirales bacterium | reverse complement strand
TGGTGGGAGTGTGCGGTTGGAGACGGGCAGTGGTGGGCGCGGATTATCGTTGAGTGTGCAGCCCACGTGGGGGGCCACGGCCAGTCGGGCGGATCAGGTGTGGTCGCAGTCGGCGGCGGCCACGGTGCCGGCGGGTGCGCCGGTTCAGCGGAACGGGCAGGTGAATTTGAATGTCGGGTATGGGGTAGGCTGGGAGGAGTTGTTGGTGACGCCGTATGGGCAGTTCACGTTGACGAACAGTCCGGCGCGTACGTATCGGTTAGGTGGGCGGATGAGTGTCGGGCCGGGGGTGACGTTGAATGTGGAAGGGGTACGGGAGGAGACGGCGGCGCAGTTAGTGAATCAGGGTCTGCGGTTGCAGTTTGGGTTAGGGTTGATCAATGGGGTGCGGTTCAATCTGGAGGGGACGCGGCAGAAGAATGCGGCCGAGGCGTTGAATCACGGCGTCAAGTTGCAGATTGGCCTGGATTTCTAACGGTGCGCGCGTGGTGGGG
This sequence comes from Nitrospirales bacterium, assembly GCA_007570995.1. Classification (GTDB taxonomy): domain Bacteria; phylum Nitrospirota; class Nitrospiria; order Nitrospirales; family UBA8639; genus Bin75. The sequence goes on along the minus strand of RKSG01000061.1, from coordinate 8,738 downwards.
GCGTGGTGCCTGCCGTTACGTCGTTGCCCGACTGGAGACGGTCAGCGGATTGTTCGTCGGTGGCTGTTCTGGATTCCTGCCCCTGGTCAAAGCCAGGGGCATGCTTTTTGCAGGAATGACGGTCGGGGGCGGGGGGTGCCAAGGAGGGGCCTGCCCCCTGCGCAGGCATGACAAGCGGTAGAGAGGGGCAGATCGTTGGAAACAGGGCGTGGAACATGGCCACCGGCCCCTGGTCAAAGCCAAGGGCAGACTTTGCACAGGCACGGCGGACGGGAGATAAGTGTGCAGCGTCAGGGGCAGGGCAGCGAGGAAAGAGATGCTGGGAATAGACTGTGCTATTCCCAGCATTGGACCGCTCAAACAGAAGGTGGCTACTTTCTCTTTCTGGCGGGGGCTTTCTTCTTTGCTACCTTTGTCTTGGCAGGAGCCTTTTTCTTGCTGGCGGGGGCCTTCTTCGCGGCCTTCTTCTTGGCTGTTGCCATGGAGCTTCACCTCCTTCCAAGGCTGTTAGAGGGACACTTAACGAAACACGAGCGTTCGCGTCGGCCTCGCTCCCAATCGCGTCGACCAACCAACGAACACCCTAACACATCTCTTTGATGGCCTGTGCCACTGTTCAGGAATTTGCTGCTGGCTCAACACTTTCAAACGTATTGGGTGCAACTTTTCTGAACCTGGGATCCCGTTTGAGCGACGCAGCAATGGATACCACCGGGGTTTTCCCACGGATCTGCAACCCGCCCTCCATGAGAAGCCGACATAACTCTTTCGCATGCATCGGCTGCTTCGTTTCCTGTAAAATGGCATACGCTCCATCACGAGCTCTCATCCCAACATACTTGCTTCGACCCAGAAGAATTTCTTTGGATTGATCCGTGACATCCGTGGCTGGTACCTGGACCTCCACGGTTTTATCCGAGATGATCTGCTCGGAGAGACTGGCCAGTTTCGCTTTGTTAGCTTCCACCCTGTGAATGGTTTTTGCCAACTCCACGTATTTCGCAAGCGTCGCCATTTCTTCATTGATTTTCTCCTTTTTCTTCTTCAGATCTTTGAGCTTGGTCTCATACGCAACAATACGTTGCTCCAGACCAACAACAATGTCCTTCAACTCGTCTTTTGGGTGTTCCATAGGTCATCTTCTTCATACTTTTTTTGTATGTTCGTTCTTTGTATCAGTTTGCGATAAAATCTGTCAACAAAAAATTGAAATTTTTTCATTGATCCTGATTTCAAAATTTCACATGAGAATCTGACAGAAATATGTTTGTTTTATTTCTGTATAGAATTATTTGATGTGTTCAGTCTGCTGTGATTCGCTGCTAAACAATTTTTTCGATCCTGTATCTGGTATGGGATTTTTCTGGAACCTGTTGACAGGGATGATGGCCGTTGCCCCCACCCGCGGTATTCTGGACGCTGTCCAGCACGGGACAGGGCGATTCATGGCCCGAAATGAGGGTAGGCCTTCCGCCAGACGTCGTTCGACGGCAGGTATGGGGCACCTGTGGCGTTCTTGTCGAGCGATTTTCCCCGGTGATAGAGTGACCCTCCTGCGGCTTTGTCTGCCATGGCTATGAACACTGTCACTGAGACTCCCATCAACCTGCTTGCACTGAGTTTCGAGAGCATGGCTTCTCTCGTGGCGCATTTGGGCTGGCCGGCGTACCGGACCAGGCAAATCCTGCAGTGGATGTATCAACACCGGGTTCGCGAGATTGCCAGGATGAGTAATCTGTCCCGCAAAGACCGGGAGACGATTCAGGAATGTGCCACCATCGGCCGGCTGGCATCGCCCACGATTGTGCGAAGCGCTGACGAGACCAGAAAATTGCTGTTTTCTCTTGACGATGGCCTGACTGTCGAAAGTGTGCTCATCCCGGACGGGAAACGGCTGACACAATGTCTCTCCACCCAGGTCGGGTGTACGCTGGACTGCCGTTTCTGTCTCACGGGACAGATGGGCCTGAAGAGAAACTTGCAGGCGCACGAAATTGTCGATCAGGTGTTGACAGCCCAGGATGGGCTCCAACCCGGACAACGGATCACCTCTCTGGTGTTCATGGGCATGGGCGAACCCCTGGCCAATCTTGAGGCTGTCTCGGATGCGATCGGCCGACTGACTGATCCCGACTGGGGGATGGGCTTCCCCGACAGACGCATTACGCTTTCGACGGCGGGATTTTCTGAACGGTTGCAGTCCGTGGCCCGGCTCGGGGTGAACCTGGCGATTTCGCTCAACGCGTCTACTGCCGAGCAACGGGATCGCCTGATGCCGATGATGAATCGCCTGCACGCTTTGCCCGACCTCATCGCCGCATGCCGCGCGTACCCCCTGCCGTCCAGGCGTCGTCTGACGTTTGAGTACGTGTTGCTGCGCGGGGAAAATGATTCGGCGGAGGATGCCATGCGCGTGAGTCAACTGCTGCGGGGCATTCGTTGTAAAATTAATCTGATTCCGTTTAATGAATTTCCTCACGCGCCGTTTCGTCAACCGACGGACGACGCTGTGGCAACGTTTCAGGCGATCCTCCGGCGCAAGGGCTATGATGTGTTTGTCCGAAACAGCCGCGGACGGGATGTGTTGGGAGCGTGTGGCCAACTTGGCAGACGTTTCGCTTGACGTTCGCCTGTGCCTCATCCGACGGGACGACTGATGCCGATACCTTCGCTTCCACTCATGCCCGGTGCCCTTCGAGACAAAACGGAGCGGTTGCGTCACGGCCTGCAAGAGCTGGATGGCGCGCTGGTCGCCTTTTCCGGCGGCGTTGACAGCACCCTCGTGCTCAAAATGGCGTCGGATGTGTTGCGCGCACGCGCGGTGGCTGTGACGGCCGTGTCGCCGACCTTCCCGCACGAGGAGTTGGACATGGTGCGGCGACTGAGTGAAGAAATCGGGGTGCGGTTGATCGTGGCGTCCACGAATCAACTGCACAGTGAGGCGTTTGTGCGCAACGACGCCATGCGATGCTACCATTGCAAACGCGATCTGTACCGGCTCTTTGATCCCATCAAACGGGAAACGGGCATTACGGCCGTGGTCGATGGCACCCACGTTGACGACCTGGGTGATGATCGTCCCGGGATCACGGCAGCCCGGGAATGTGGTGTTCGCAGCCCGTTGGTGGAGGCTGAATTCGGCAAAACGGATATTCGCGCGCTTGCCAGTGCCCTGGGCCTGTCCAACTGGGACAAGCCAGCGGCGGCCTGCCTGTCCTCTCGTATTCCACGAGGCACGGTTATTACCGAAGAAAAATTACAGCGCGTGGGACAAGCCGAGCGATGGCTTAAGCAGGAAGGATTCGGGCAGGTTCGGGTCCGCGATCATGGGGACAGTGCCCGTATTGAGGTGGAGGCAAAAGACCTGCCGCGTTTACTGGAACGGGAGCGACGTGCACGTGTTGTCACCAGGCTGAAAACCCTTGGGTTTCAATTCGTCACGTTAGACCTGGAAGGCTACCGCCCGGGAGGACGAGCGTGAGGAGGCGGGTGATAACCCGACCGACGGGATTTTCAGGGACCTGGTTGCCTTTGCTTTGGCTTTGCTCTAGGAACGGTATTTCGGAACAGACTCGGCTTTGATTTTGATACTGAGCTTGTGCGCCATGTCCTCCAGGTGCTTTTTCTTGACCGCCGTGGCGTCCTGGGTCGTGGCGACATAGTACCCGTCGACTTCATGGATATGTGGAATGTCCGTTCTTCGCTGGTCGGAGATCATGGGTCCGCCTCTGACCGTCAATCCCAGTGCCTTCACCCGCTCGACCCCCATCCGACGAATCGCCTGCACAAACGTTATTGTCGCGTTGGAGTGATCCAGCCGCTCGCCGGTTTCGAGAAACGTGACAACGAGTTTGTCAGGCCCACGTTTTACGCTTCGCATGTTCTGTGACGGGCCTGGTGGTGTCTTTTTGCTGATGCTACTCCAGGGGTCCGTCGTCCACCGGTCGCGGAAGTCGGAGATTTCGACACGGAATGCTTCCAGATGTGCACCGATCTCCGCCTTCTCTTTCACTTTGTCGAATTGCCCGGCTTCGGTGATCTGGGTTATCTCGGATTTGTGCTCGGCGATGATCTTGTCCAGTTCTTCCATGACAAGGTCCAAAGCGTCATCCACACCGTCTTTCCTCATGATCCCTCCCTGGTCATCACGCCCGCTGATTCGCCGGCAACGACGGCATGCAGCGCGTTCTGTGCCAGACGACGATGATCGTCATCCGAAAGACTGCGCCCCAGGACTCTTTCCGCCACCACCAGCGCCAAGTCGGCCGCTTCACGTTGAATGTCCTGCACGGCTTTGCGCCGCTCCCGCTCCAGTTCCCGCGTCGTCTCGGCCTGAATGCGTTGCGATTCCGTTCGCATCCGCTGCTCGTTTTCTTCCAGCAGGCGTTGGGCTTTGGCTTTCGCCTCTGCCACGACTGCTTCGGCTTCCCGCGCGGCGCCTTTCAGTTTCGCTTCGTATTCCTGCAAACGCTGTTCAGAGGCCACGCGGTTCTGCTCCGCCTGATCAAGGCTGTCTCTGATTTTTTGCTCGCGCATTTCCAGTGTGTTGAGAATCGGCGGCCACGCAAATTTGTACAGGACCCAACACAGGATGCCGAACGAGATGAATTCCCAGAAAATCAGTGATGAAAAGAAATGGGTGTCAAATTGAGGCATGGTGGTGTCTTATCCCCGCAGGCCCATGATGATAAAGGCAATGACCAATCCATAGAGCGCGATCGCTTCGACCAGTGCGAACCCGATCCACATATACTTGCTGATCCGTCCCTCGGCCTCCGGCTGACGCGCCACGGCCTCGATCATTTTTCCGAAAATATACCCAATGCCCACACCGGCCCCGGCAAATCCCGCGGCGGCCAGTCCCATTCCTACTAAGGCTGAAGATGCAGAATCCATAATGTTGGGTTCTCCCTGGTGAAATCGTTAATAAGCGGACAGCGTGCCAGTCACGAACGAACACGGCTCCACGTGTGCGATCGGGTTGTCGGGTTAATGAGGGTGGAAGGCGTCTCCCATGTAGACACACGTCAAAATGGTAAAAATGTAGGCTTGAATAAAGGCAATCCCTACTTCCAGGCCGTAGAGTGCCACCGTGAAGGAAAACGGCAGCCAGCCGATCATCCACCCGCCACTCAACGTCAAGGCAAAGAGCACGCCCAGAATGACGTGCCCGGCCGTCATGTTGGCAAACAGACGAACGGCCAGGGACACGGGGCGGGCCAGTTGACTGATCATTTCGATGGGAATCATGAGTGGCAACAGCCAGCCGGGTGTCCCCGGCGGCACGAGTATGCCCAGAAACTTCACCCCGTGCAATTGAAAGCCTACGACCAGACTGAGCAGATAGACACCCATCGCAAACACGCCCGTTACCACGAGTTGACTGGTGACCGTATAGGAGCCGGGAATAAGCCCCAGGAGATTACCAAACAGGATAAACAAAAAGAGGCCCGCAATCAGCGGGAAAAACCGCATCCCTTCCGGGCCCATGGTTTCGTGAATCATTCCCCGAAGGAACTCCACCAGCATTTCGGCAAGGCTTTGCCGTTTTGTAGGGACCAGGGAGCCAGAAGTGCATGTGCCGGTCATCAACAGGGCGACCAGCCCGACCACCAGGAACATCACGAGCACGGCCTTGTTGAGCGACACGTCGAGGCCGAAAAGGGACAGAGGAACAATCTTGTGCAGTTCAAAGATATGCAGGGGGTTTTCCACGGAACCCTCGTTTTCGTGTCATGAACACGCCATGGCGGACACGTGACGATCACTCCCAGTGTTGGACAGAACGGTAGGTACTTCGAACGCCGGCAATCAGCCCAAGGACCAGACCCACCGCCACACCCCAGGGCGCTGTCGAAAACAGGTAGGCATCTGCTCCCCACCCTAACCCTCCGCCAACAATCAGGCTGGCAAGCAACGTCGTACCGACTCGCAGGGCCTGCCCTAATCCGGCATACAATGGATCAGGTGACGAAGGCATGGACCGATTTCCACTCCGGGTCTGGCGTGCCATTCAAACAAAACGCTGACCCTGTTGTCAACCGAACGCCTGGATTGCTGTCTGTCTTTTCTGGTTCACTGGATCCTGTCATGACCATTCTTGACAAAGACTGAGCGGGATTTCTACTGTGGACTGGCGGGTTATCTGGATTCTGCTTGCCCATCTGCAGAGAGTATTTCAATGGAGGAAGAATAAGGGAGGATCAACAATGCGCAGTGTGGAGGCATCGGGGAAAAAGGGCCAAGCCGACCTGGGGAAGCCTCTGTTGTTCCGGTTTTTGAGCGTGGGGGTGTCGAAGAAAAAAGTCCAGTCTGCTGTGAAAGCCATTCGGAATCAGGCAATGGCGACGAAAGGGAAGGAGACAACAGGCTCTTCTTCAGTGCAACACATTGATCTTCATGAGGTCAAACCACTGAAAGTGATCGTCCATGAGGCAGAGGAAGGCGGTTACTGGGCAGAAGTCCCGTCTCTGCCCGGATGCGCGACGCAAGGTAATTCCCTGGACGAATTGTTGTTGAACATTCACGAAGCTGTCGAAGGTTGCCAGTCTTCCAGAGCAAAGGCGATGGCACTTTGATGGCAGTCAGCGGACAAGAATTTTGCCGTATTCTGTAAGATAATGGATGGAAATTAGATCGCCACTCGTGGAAGTCACCGTATAACATCCCAACCGGAAACCCTGTAATCCTGTCTGTTCCTGTTCATGGCAACACTTCTTTGAAAAAAGGCCTTGCAAGGGCACCTGATGAAGGCAGCGGGCATTGCAGAAGACATGGCGGAGTGATGCTCCTGAAACGCCACGGACATCCTGCTCTCCCCGCGTTCGCTCATGTCTGCACTGTGTCCTGACACCATGGACCAGCCCGTTCTTTCTTCAGGTTCTTCATCGCTCCCTGGTGCCGAGGGGTTTCCGATGATCCGCACCAGACCCCTCAAGGGGGAAAGCCCTTGGGACGTCTATCAACGGATCGCCTGCTCTCACCACCCGTCGTGCCTTCTGGAAAGCGGGAAAGGCCCGTTGGGGGTCGCCCGGTATTCCTTCGTGGCCGGACGCCCCTATCTCATCTTTGCCGGATGGCCTGGGTGCTATACCATCGAAACGGCTCAGGAAACCACGCGATATCAGGGAGAACCGCTTCCTGCGTTATTGAATCTCCTGCGCCCGTCTCTTGTGCCTCGTGTTCCCTCGTTGCCCCCGTTTTCCGGCGGGGCCATCGGATACGTGAGTTATGACACGGTGCGACATTATGAAGTGCTGCCCGCGCTGACGATCCATGACCTCCCGCTGCCGGACCTGGAGTTTCTGTTTTTCGACCTGCTGGTTGCCATCGATCATCACACACACGCGCTGCATCTCATCTTTACTCCGCCCCCCGACCGGCTTCTGTCAGAGTCCCATGCGGCTCTGCGTCGAGAAGGCACCGCCCGCATGGATGAGCTGGACCATGCCTTGCGTGCTCCGGTGGTCATGCGGCAACGGGCCGGGTCGCCGATTGCGCCGCATACCATGCAGGGCACACATTCCGAACGGGAGTATGTGGAACGCGTGCAACGGTGCCAGGCGTTCATTCGTGCCGGCGACATCTACCAGGCCAATCTTGCCCAACGATTTTCTGTTGCCTTCAATCCGTCCGCCGACCATTCACTTCACACCGTCAGCCACAACCTGTACGACCGTCTGCGCAGCGTGAATCCTTCGCCTTTCTCCGGATTATTCGTGACCGGCAATCTTGCGTTAGTCTCCTCGTCTCCTGAACGACTTGTTCAGGTCACCGGCAGGCAGGTGACCATGCGTCCGATTGCCGGCACGAGACCACGGGGCCGCACGGCCGTTGAAGATCATGCCATGATGGACAATCTTCGCATTGATGAGAAAGAACGGGCGGAACACGTCATGCTGGTGGACCTGGCACGCAACGATCTGGGGCGGGTCTGTGCCTGTGGATCGGTGCATGTTGAGGAGTTCATGACGATTGAACAGTATTCGCACGTGACGCATCTGGTGTCCGCTGTCAGGGGGACGTTGCTCCCCGATTCGACGATGCTCGATCTCCTGCGCGCCGTGTTCCCCGGGGGGACGATCACCGGCGCCCCGAAAATCCGCTGCATGGAGATTATTGAAGAACTGGAACCCGTGCGGCGCGGACCCTATACCGGATCCCTGGGCTATGTGAGTTGGACCGGAGATGTGGACTTCAATATTCTGATTCGCACGATGGTCCTGACCCGACAAGGTGCCCACCTCCAGGTTGGCGCCGGCATCGTCGCGGATTCCAATCCCCATCGTGAGTATCAGGAAACCCTGTATAAGGCTCAGGCCCTGTTCGACGCGTTGCGCTGACAGGCAGCCTGCTCCGTTCATGTGGATCTATCTCAATGGCCAGATGGTGGATGCAACGGACGCGCGCGTCTCCATCTTTGATGGCGGGTTGTTGTACGGTGACGGGGTCTTTGAAACCGTCCGCATTCATCACGGATGCCCGGTATGGCTTGACCGCCATCTTGCACGACTGTCGCAATCCTGTCAGGCGATTCACCTTGAGGTGCCGGCAACGAACTGGCACGACGTGTTTCGTCGCGTCATTGCCTGCAATCAGTTGGACCATGCCATGATTCGCCTGACGCTGTCCCGAGGCGCCTGCCTCCCCCGGGACGGTGGTGCTGCGACCGCGGAGGCGTACACCGGCCCCACGGTAGTGCTGGTCCCGCGTCCCCTCCGGCCCATCACGGCACAGCA
>RKSG01000161.1 GCA_007570995.1 Nitrospirales bacterium | reverse complement strand
GGTCAAACCCAGGGGCATGCATTCCCGCAGCCCCCCCATCCGTCATTCCCGCAGTGAGTTGAGCGGGAATCCAGGGTGGCTTCCCGGACGGGGCCGGCAGCACCGTTCCGCTCGGCTATCGCCCGCGTGGCTGCCGTAGATGCTCGCGCAGGGCGCGCGCCGCTTCCAGGGCCGGGTTGAGCGACAGCGCACGGTCGAGACTGGCACGCGCTTCGTCGAGTCTGCCGAGGTGCTGCAAGGCGACGCCCATGCCGTGGTGGGCTGATGCGTTGTCGGGTTCGGCCTCGACGAATGCCTGCAGGAGGGTCAGCGCGTCCTGGTAACGACCCTGCTTGAGCTTCAGCGTCGCCAGATGCGCCAGTGGGGCTGAGAAACTCGGGTCGATCTGCAGAGCCTGTTGGTAGTAATCCGCTGCCGCATCGAGCCGGCCCGATGCCTGCGACGCCTGGCCCATCAGAGAAAGAATTGAACGTGCCAGCATCGGATTCAATTGCCGGGCCAGCAACGGTTTCATGTACGTGAAGAGGTCGTCGTAGCGCCGCAGGTTGAGCAGGGCGTGACCCATACCGACCTGGGCAGGCGCATACCGGCGATCCACCGCCAGCACGGCACGATACCCTTCGATCGCCTCTTCGTACCGGCCCTGCGACCGGAGCAGATCGGCCAGAGTCTGCAGGGCTGTCGTGTCGCGGGCATTGAGTGTCAAGGCGTGGCGCAAGGCCACCTCTGCCTCGTCAAGCTGCTTCAGCTGCAGGAGCGCCCGCCCGATACCGGTATGTGCCGAGGCCGAGTCCGGGTGGCGTGCTGCGGCGGTGCGGAACGCGGCCAGACCCTCCTCCGGGCGCCCCGTCTCAACGAGGGCAGTGCCGAGCCTGAGGTGAGTGTCCCGTGCCTGTGGATTGAGCGCGATGATGTGGGTGTTGAAGGTCACATCATCCCGGTAGATGCCGGCCTGCTGCCAGGTCAGCGTCCCCAGGATCACCAGCGCGACCACCGCGACGCCCAGCACGCCCTTGTACGCGATCTCCGGCAACCGGCCCGCGTCGCGGGCCGCGATCAGCCCGGCTGCCGCCGTGCCGATCACTGCCGCGATCAGCCCGATGCCGGCCAGGTACTGATAGCGGTCGGCGACGAACGCGAACTGCATGTAACTGTAATCCACGAAACCGAGCGTCGGCGACAACGTGACTGCGAAGAACAGCGCGCCGGTCAGTGGCCCGCGCCCCATCCTCTGCCGGAGCCCCCACAGTGCCGCCACCAGCGCGGCGGCGGCGACGACATAGCCCCAGGCCAACGGGTCGGCGGTGCTGATGTCCCAGCGCGGATAGATGACGGCCAGGTTGGCCGGCCACAGTAACTTGCCTGCGTAAAACCACAGGGCATGTGCCGCGATGAGTGTCCGCTCGATCATCGAATAGTCGAGCGAGCCAGAGGAGACGGACGCAGAGAACACCAGGTCCCCGGCGGTCATGCCAAGCCCCACGGCCACAAACGGCGCCAGCCGCCGTATATCCAGGGCGGACACCCGGCCCTGTGTCCACCAGTGCCAGATGCCCAGTGCCACCGGCAGCGTCACCACGATGGACTTGCTGAGCATCCCTGCCACGAACAGCGCCAGCGTCGCCAGATACCGCCCCGGCCGCGGGGTTTCTACGAAACGCACCCACGCCAGGACGGCGGTGAGGTAGAACAGGCCGGAGAGTACATCTTTGCGCTCGATCACCCACACGACCGACTCCACGTGCAGCGGATGCACCGCGAACACCGCCGCGATCATCACGGCGCCGGGTACCGCCAGCCGCCGCAGGAGATGCCACAGCACCAGCGTATTGACCATGTGCAGCAGCACGTTGACGACATGGTAGCCGGTCGGTGCCAGTCCCCACAGTCGGTACTCCAGCCAGAAGGTGGTGTAGACCAGTGGCCAGTAATGCCCCTCGCTCTTGATGTCGCTCGGAGAGAACCAGATATTCCACAGCCCGGACATGGTACGGACCGGCTCAGCCTCGGTGAGAATCACGTCGTCCCACACGAAACCGGCCATGGTGGCGGGGACGTAACTGATGGCTACCAGCAGGCTGAGGGCCAGCATGGTCAGCGCGTCCTGCTGCGACATGGCGGGCCGTGCCGGCGGCGTCACGCCTGCCCCGGACCGTGACCAGGGGGGGGCAGTCGCGCTGCGATTGCCGGGCGACGTGCCGGTGTGGTCCCGTGCCTTCTTCCTGCGCTCGCGCCGTGACAGGGTGGCGTTCGACGCGGCTCCGTCGCGTGTCCCCGTGTGTTTTGCCATTATGCCGACGGGGTTATGCGGTGTCGTGTCAGTGGCGTCATGCGTGTCTCCTGGCCCTTGGTCACAGTCCCCCCCTCCGTCCCCTGGTCAAACCCAGGGGCATGCATTCCCGCAGCCACCCCGTCCGTCATTCCTGCGAACGCAGGAATCCAGGGGGAGCGCCAGGGGCATGCGTATTCGGACAGCCTGCGACGTCATGGTGAGGACTCGTCTGGTGGGTGGGAGATCACAATCGGTACGGGGTTGTTCAGATACTGATCTATCACGTTCTGCTTTTTGGATCGTTCCGATTGAAAATGGGTGGCGTAGTGCACGATCTGGTTGTCGCCGACAGACCACAAACGGCTGTGGTGATCACGAAGGTCAATGTCCATGCCGTTTTTGTTGTTCCATCCCATGGTGTTGTACGTCCACGCGCCGATGACCTGGACCGAGACAGAATACAACAACAGGGCCACGAAGACGCCGCGCATCCAGCGCGTCTGCATGACCCTGGCGATCACGGGAATCATCTGCAGCGTCAGGAATACCCCGGCGTCGAACAGACGTCTGGGGCCGTAGGTCCATCCTCCCCACCAGTCAAAATGTTTGGCAGACAGCACACACAGTCCCAGGACAACCAGTTGCAACGGGATCAACGGGGCGTATTTCCGGGGATCACGCCATGCCATGACGGCCCCGACAAATCCGAACACCATGACGGGCGAATAGACGAGCAATCCCCGGGACGGGCTGACCAGCAGGCCGGCGAGACCCTCCGCCAGCGGCGTCTGCCAGACACTGGTCATGCCTTTCATTTGTGCAAGCCATTCCGACACGATCATCTGCGCGGAGACAAAGGGGCTGCCGAAGTAGTAG
>RKSG01000174.1 GCA_007570995.1 Nitrospirales bacterium | reverse complement strand
CTCCCCCCCTCTGTCATTCCCGCAGTGTGTTGAGCGGGAATCCAGGGCGCCCCCCCCAGGGGCATGCTTCGTCGGCAGGATCAGGGGGGCCGGGTCGGCATACGGGATGAGTCGCATGGGCGGAGGGGCAGGCCTGGTACCGAACAGCTCCTCATAGGCTTCTTCCCATCGCCGCCGGAAGGCTTCGAAGCCGAGTTTTTCCACCACAAATTTCATCCGGGCCTTGTTCCGGTTTTTCCGGTTGCCGAGACTGTCAAAGACTTTAATGAGGGCTTCGATGGAGGGCAGCAGATCATCCACGGGCACAAATTCCCGGAGCAGGTGTGCGATGCGGGGTGCCGACCCCAACCCCCCTCCGACCACCATACGAAAGCCCCGCGTCCCATCCTCGGCCTGCTTGGCCAGCAACCCGACGTCGTGGATGGGCGTCATGGCGCAATCATGGTTGCAGCCGGACAGGGCGATTTTGAATTTTCGCGGCAGGCTCTGGTTGAGTGGATTACGCAGGAGATGCTGTGCCACGGTGTTCGCATACGGGGTGACATCAAACACCTCGCCCCGGCAGACCCCGGCGAGGTGGCAGGCTGTGACATTGCGGACGGTGTTGCCACAAGCCTCGCGAGTGGTGAGCCCGACTTCCGCCAGCTGCCGCATGATGGTGCCGACCTGCGGCAACGGGATAAAGTGCAATTGAATATCCTGCCGGGTGGTGACATGGCCGACGCCGGTGGCGAAGGTCTCGGCCACTTCCGCAATGCGGCGGAGCTGATTCGATGTCAGGCCGCCGAAGGGAATTTTAATCCGCACCATTTGCACGTCCGGTTGTCGTTGTCCGTAGATGCCGTATTGCAAACGGAACGGCTTGAACTGTTCCATGGGGACGTCGCCGTCCTGTACCCGTTGCACCTCCTCCTCAAACGTTTGAATTTCCTCCTGAATCTCCTGAGGAATGGGCAGAGTCTGAATGCATGCCCCTGGCGTCCCCCCTGGATTCCCGCTCAACTCACTGCGGGAATGCATGCCCTTGGCGCCCCGTGCGACCAGGGGACGGAGGGGGGGCTTTGACCGGGGCTCAGGGATGGTGGTGGTGAGTCTGTCCGTCGTGTTCATGATGTGCCTCCGGAATGTGTCTTCCGAGCCGTCAAATATGATACATCGGAGCCTGTTGTTGTTCGAGTTGCGAATACTGTTCAATCAGCGATTGCAGGGTCACGGCGCTCAGCACCTCGCGCTCGGCCTGGTGCACACGACCCCAGATGCTCGAGACCAGTGATTCCTGAAGCGAAGGTCGCAACGTCCGGCCGTTGGTGCCGGCCGGTCGCGTATCGGGTTTCGCCTGACCGTTCATGGTGTCGACGATAGCGGCCAGCGACACGTCAGACGGTGGGTGTCGAAGCATGTACCCTCCCTGCGGCCCCCGGATGCTGTCAACGACACCGCCGTGTTTGAGTGCGTGCAGCACCTGTTCAATGAAGCGTGGAGGGATGGTCTGCCGTCGGGCGATCGCTTTGGCCTGAACCGGCCCCTCTCCATAACGCAGGGCGAGATCCAGTGCTGCAAAAATTGCATAGGTCACTTTGATCGGGGTCCTGGGCATTGCGATGTACACATTTCCGATAGGAATTGTGAAGTATTATAGGATGCAGTGAGTATCGTGTCAATCATGCCTGGGAGCAAGGTATGCCCAGCGCATTGAACCTGTCCGTAATTTCCCGGGTTCCGTGCCTGAGGACGACTGGTGAAACAGCAAACTCCCTCCGTTTCGGGTAGTCATGCCGGAGCTGGTCGAATGCCCCTGCACGCATGGCCTCGGGAAGATCGAGCAACTTCATCATCCGTTTACAGTCTCCGTAGAAGTCATACAATGTGGTCGCCACCTCGTGGGCAGGGGTCTGAAAATCCACGCAGGGGCCATCGTAGGCAAGAGGGAAAGGTTTCCCAGGTGGAATACCTGTTGCCGGCAGAACCTTCGACAGCGGCTGCCCCCTGGTCAAGCCCCCCCCTCCGTCATTCCTGCGAACGCAGGAATCCAAGGGCTCACCCGTGCGGTCCCCTTCCGTCATTCCCCCTCCGTCATTCCTGCGAACGCAGGAATCCAGGGGCTCACCCGTGCGGTCCCCTTCCGTCATTCCCCCTCCGTCATTCCTGCGAACGCAGGAATCCAGGGGTGTGGAGGGGGGCGCCAGCGGCTGCCATCTCGGTGGTGTGTCCAGGAAGCGGCAGCAGGCGTGATAGATCATCTCCGTTCCCTTGACCTTCCCGTCGAAGGAATGGCCGGCAATGTGAGGCGTGCCCAGCGTGACCAGGCGCAGAAGATTCCAGTTGATAGACGGCTCTCCTTCCCAGACATCCATGACCGCCCCTCCAATGGTGCGTTGGGTCAGAGCCTCAAGCAGGGCGTCATTATCCACCACGGCTCCGCGCGAGGTATTAATCAGGATGGCGGAGGGAGCCATGCAGGCCAGTTCATCGTTGCCGATCAGATGCCGTGTGGCGTCGGCTCCCTCGACGGTCAGGGGGACGTGGAGGGTCAGGACATCGGCCTGGAGGGCCTCGGCGAGTGGCCGGTAACGCGGGTCGCCGGTGGATCGTGCTAACGGCGGATCATGCAGAATGGGGCGCATGCCCAATGCCTGTGTCCTGCGGGCGACCAGGCTTCCAATGCGGCCGACGCCGATAATCCCGATGGTGGTTCCCTGCAGGACGAGGCCCTGGACATGTGCCGCTGCCAGCAGGGCCGTCAGGACGTACTCGGCGACGGCGTTCGCATTGCACCCAAGTGCGGCGGCAAACATGATGTTCCGGTCGGCCAGATACTGTTGGTCAATATGATCCACGCCCGTGGTTGCCGTTCCCACAAAGCGTATGGGGCTGTCGTCCAGCAGTGCGGCGTTGACGGTGGTGACGGAGCGGACAATCAGCGCGTCAGCATCCTGGATTGTCTCACGGGTTATGGCGCGCCCCGGGAGCAGCGTGACGGAGCCCAGGTCCGAAAACGCATCACGGGCAAAGGGAATCATGTCATCAACGACGAAGTGCACGAGGGGTACCAACCTTTGTCTCTTGAAAGGCATTGTCTTTTTCTGTCAGTCTTCGTCTATCATACACTGCCCGTGTCCGCTGCGGACCGAAAAGCATGCCCCTGGCG
>RKSG01000138.1 GCA_007570995.1 Nitrospirales bacterium | reverse complement strand
GAAGAACAGCTATTGGCATGAGTTTCCCTTGGTTTGGAGACCGTATGAGTTCTACAACCGAGCCTGTTCCAGGAACCACCTTGTCCTCACTGATCTTGGCCCACTGAAAGATTATGGAGATCCTGTCGCCACACAAGACAACTAACGAATGGTCCGCATAACGCTCTCTGCAGAGACGTGATCCACTTGGCAAATATCTGAAAATGAGCATGCCCTCAATCCACCTCAACATGACTTACGCATTGCGCACCCAGATGTTCCAAAGACGGGTGACATTTTCCCATTCCCGTTCCATCGAATAATCTGCCCATCCAAGAGGAACAGGTTTCCGGTCACGTGCGCGCTGAATTCGGCTTTCTCCGGAGTCCGGATCCGCGAATAACACAATCGCCCCGTCAGAATCCGTTCGGTAAATATTCATGTGATTGCGCTGGTAGGCCCGCAACACAACCTGAGCCGGATGGCCGTAATAATTCCCCTTCCCGGCAGAGACCACCGCGATGGTGGCGCGCAACTGATCAATCCATTGTTGATTCAACGAGCTTTTCGCCCCATGATGTGGGATTTTGACAACAGTGGCTGATTGAACCAGCGGATGCCCGGTCAGTCTCGTTAAAGCATCGTCTTCCAAATCAGCCGTCAGCAGGATCGAGTGTGGCCCGCACATGATACTGAGTGCCACCGACAGATTGTTCAGTGCCGTTCCCCCGGGATCAGTGGAAGATTGTCCGGCACCACGACGTTCCGCCAGCGGTGGATTCAGGGATTGGATCCGACAGCGTCCTTCGCTGACAATTTCCCGTCCTTCCCAGGCAACGTGCTCAACAAGTCCTTTTCTCAGAACTGCCGTCTCGAGTGCATGATAAAAGGGCTTCATACGGGGAATGCCATTGCTCCAGTACTGACCAATCTCAAAATTGTTGAGAATCCAGGGAAGTCCTCCAACGTGATCGGCTTGCGGGTGCGTCGCAATCACATGGTCGAGGCGCCGAATACCCCGATCCCACAAATAAGGCCCGACTACCATGCGTCCCATGTCCCAACGCTCATAGGCAACCCCACCATCAACCAGAATCGTCTGACCGCCGGGAAGTTCAAGCACCGTGGCATCACCTTGACCGACATCCAGAAACGTCACACGGAACGTATCCTTCTCGAAGACATGCCGTGGCGACCACATCCACCAGACCAGGCACAGTATCAACAGGCCCGCACTCACCCACCGCAGGACAGTGTTCAGACTGAAGCACACGACCAGAAGACAAAGGTACCAGCCGGCAATGATCAGAATAGACGGCGATGCCACATGCCACCTGGCACCAGGAATCGTGGCCACCATCCCGACGAATGTGGTCAGGCCATGCATAATGTCCTGCTGAATCCAACTCAACGGCAGGTAATCCAGTCCCCCAAGCAAGACCACAATCGAGGCACCAAGCCCCAACGGCACAACCACCAGCCCAACCAGCGGGACGACGATCGCATTGGCCAAGATCCCCAGCCAGGCCACCTGGTTAAAATAGTACGCCACGAGAGGAACGGTCGACAGCGTCACGGCAAGCGTCATCACCATATACTGATTCCCCCAGTGCCGGAATCCGGCCAGGGAGAATCGGGAGACAGCAGATTCTTCATCGCCCTGCCCGCTCCCCCGAAACACCAGGGCTATAGCCAGGACAGCAACATACGAGAGCTGAAAGGAAAGATCGTAGATGGCCTTCGGGTCAGACAGGGTTGTCAAGAACGCCGCCAGGCTCAAGGCCGTAACACCGTGTCGTTCATACCCGATCCAAACTGCGAAGAGGTACAGGAGGATCATGATCAATGACCGCACCGTCGCCACGTGAGCTCCCGAGATCAGCGTATAAAAAATAACCATGGGAACGGTGACCAAGGCAGCGAGTTGGGTCGCTGTCAGGACACAGGAGAGTTTTTCCAACCATTGCGTCGGTAGACGACGGATGATCCCTCTGACAACAAAAAATGAGAAGACCGCCAACAACCCCAAATGAGAGCCTGAAATGGAAATGATGTGGACGGTTCCTGTCGCCATAAATGCATCACGGACATGGACGGGGATATCACTCTGTTCCCCGACAATCATGCCCAGAAATACGCCACGGGCCGGCTGTTCAAGCGTCGAGATCGCAGCTTGTCGAACCTGATTTCTCCACTGATCAATCTTGCGCCAGATCCGCGCTCCAACATCGCGCACTCCAGGCGGACGTACCTGTATCTGATTGGGGCCTCTGACCGTCGCCACCGCGTGAATACCACGACGTTTAAGATAGGCACCATAATCGAACCCGCCCGGGTTACGCGTGCCGAAGGGCTGGCGCAACTTGGCCCGCACGGTAATCGTGTCCCCCCGAAACACCTCCATATCGGGTTCACGCCATGTTAAACGAAGATTGCCGGACACGGGACGACTCGTGCCGTTTGTTTCTACAGATTGGACGGCCACGAGCAAGGTGACCCGGCCCGGGCTGTGTGCGACGGGAGCCATCACGACCCCGGAGAGCGTGACTTCACGTTGACCAATAGGGGGGGACAGGAGATCGGCACTCGCATGGTTCCGATCATCAAAAACCCAGTAGCCCACGCCGAGAAGGACGCAGACATACACCATCAGCCCGCGCCCCCTGGACAGAAGAGACGTGTGCTCACACCGGGACACGGCCCCGGCCAGCATGATCAGCAAGACGATTACGGAGAGAGGAAGAACGGCAAAATAGGACCCAAGCAAGAGTCCCACCAAAAAGGCAACGATGCCGACAGGAAAGACCAACGCTGAGGAATCAACTCTCTTGCAACTTATCCAATGGTGGTTTTGACCACCACGGCTAAGGCATCCGCCACTTCTCTGATTTTCGACCCATCCTGGCCTTCAACCATCACCCGAACTAACGGCTCGGTCCCGGAATACCGTACCAGGATACGTCCCGCTCCATTCAGCCGTTCCTCACCCGAACGAATCGCCTGCTGTAATTCCGGAACGGAGTCCAACGCACGTTTGTGCCGCACAGCGACGCACAGCAGGACTTGAGGAACGGCCTCCATGCACTGGATCAGTTCGGAGAGAGGCACACCGGACCTCTTGACCAATTTGAGCATTTGCATGCCGGAAATCAGTCCATCACCAGTGGTGTTGCAGTCAAGAAAAATGATATGGCCTGACTGTTCCCCCCCAAGATTATAGCCATCCGCCAACATGCGCTCAATTATATACCGATCTCCAACGGGTGTCCGGACCAGATTGATCCCTGCCTTGTTCATCGCCAGTTCAAATCCGAAGTTGCTCATGACGGTTCCTACAACAGTCTGGCACTTAAGCCGACCTCGTTGGTGCAGGTCCAGGGCAAAGGCGGCCAGGACACGGTCTCCATGCACAACCTCGCCCTGCTCCGTCACAAACACGGCGCGATCAGCATCCCCGTCTAACGCAATCCCGATGTCACACCGATGGGCTCGAACGGCTTCCTGCAATCGCTCCGGACAGAGAGCTCCATACCCTGCATTAATGTTTGTGCCATTCGGCTCATCTCCAATCACAACGACATCGGCACCAAGTTCCCGTGTAACCGCGGGCAGAACCGCATACCCGGCACCATGTGCGCAATCCAATCCCACCTTCATACCCTGAAAATCCTCTTCGCGCGGCAACGATCGTTTCACAAATTCTATATAGCGCCCCATGGCATCGTCGATGCGAAACACTTTGCCAATTTCATCTGCGGTCGGGCGAAGATGGTCGATCTCGTCTGACAGGATTAACGATTCGATACGCAACTCAAGCTGATCGGACAACTTGAAGCCATCACGGGAAAAAAACTTGATGCCATTGTCCTGGTAGAGATTATGAGAAGCCGAAATCATCACCCCGGCATCAGCGCGCAGACTTCGCGTCAAAAATGCCAGGCCAGGTGATGGGATAGGGCCCACCAGCAACACATCGACACCCATGGAACAGATGCCGGAGGTCAACGCCGATTCCAACATGTAGCAGGAAAGACGGGTGTCTTTCCCGATCACAATTTGATGACGACCTGTTCGGCATTTAAACACATGCGCGATGGCCCGTCCCAACTTCAAGGCCGTTTCACTCGTCATGGGCTCCAGATTGGCAATGCCCCGCACCCCGTCAGTCCCAAATAACCGCCGCATGGTTCCCTCCTCCACATCAACCACCATCAGCCCCTGGCAATAGCTGCTGCCACCCGGACCACCGCACGCATCGAGCCAACATCATGCACACGAACGATCTGCGCCCCACCCAACACCGCAGCCGTTACAGCCGCGGCAGTCCCCATGATACGATACGGGACGGGACGATCAATGATCGTACCAATAAAGGATTTATTCGACACGCCGACCAACAGGGGACGGCCCAGTCGATGAAATGACCTGAGATCCCTCAACAACGATAAATTGTGCTGCACGGTTTTTGCAAACCCGATTCCCGGATCAACAACAATGTGCTCGCGGGCTATACCCGTATCCTCCGCGTGCTTGATGCGAGTTCCAAGGTCACGCATGACTTCCTCGACGACATGTTCGTAGTGGCTGTACTGCTGCATGGTGTGAGGCGTGCCCCTCATATGCATCAGGACAAGCCCGGCTCCGGTCCGCGCGACCACTGGACCCATTTGCGGATCATATTGCAACGCACTGACATCGTTGATGATAACCGCGCCACAGTCAATGGCCCGTTCGGCCACTCCGGCCTTTCTGGTATCAACGGAGACCGGTACCATTGCCCGTTTTCCAATGGCTTCAAGGACCGGCTGCAAGCGACGAATTTCTTCCTGTTCGTCAATGGCCACCGAACCAGGGCGCGTTGATTCGGCTCCAATGTCAATCACATCCGCCCCCTCACTCACCATCCGTTCAAAATGGGCCAGGGCACGTTGGGGATCAAGGAACCGTCCTCCGTCGGAAAAGGAGTCCGGCGTGACATTTAAGATCCCCATGACCAGGACGCGTCGCGACACTGGAATCCTGACGTGGCAGGCCTGGATGTACGTGGGGGCCACCTCACTCCCAGGCCCCTGCCGTTCATCTACACCTGGCACAACCACGAACAGGATCAATTCCTAATGTCAATGGGGAAAGTTGAGAAAACACGCAACGGAGACGGGGCAGGTGTACGACCTCCCCCGAACTCCCTATGCACTGGCAAGGATGGATCGCCGTGTCAGACTTGCGCCGGCTCATGCACAACGACACCCTGGTTCATGATTTGGTCAATCTCCAGAGAATCCAAAACTTCCTTTTCAAGGAGTGCTTCGGCCAAAGCCCGCAAGGTATGAATATGTTCCGTGAGCATACGCTTGGCCCTCTCATAAGCTTCCACGATCAGTCGTTTGACTTCATGGTCAATTTCCAGAGCCACCTGCTCACTAAAGTCTCGACGGGACTGAATTTCTCTCCCCAGGAAAATTTCCTCATCCTTTTTACCAAAGGCCAGAGGCCCCAATTTAGCACTCAGCCCCCATTCACAGACCATTTTCCTGGCAAGATCTGTGGCCCGTTCAATGTCATTGCCCGCACCGGTGGTAATGTTCTTCAAAATAAGTTCCTCGGCCACACGGCCGCCCAATAAAATCGACAACGTGTTATACAAGAAATCTTCTGAATAACTATGCCGATCATCAATGGGAAGCTGCATGGTCATTCCCATCGCGCGCCCTCTTGGAATGATCGTCACTTTATGGACCGGATCCGCTCCCGGCAACAATTTCGCCATGAGGGCATGTCCTGCCTCATGATACGCCGTGGTGCGCTTTTCCTGATCACTCAGGACCATGCTCTTACGCTCAGCCCCCATCATGACCTTGTCTTTGGCGTTTTCAAAATCAATGATTTCCACCAGCTTCTTATCCAATCGAGCAGCCCAGAGTGCTGCTTCATTCACAAGATTTTCCAGATCGGCACCGGAAAAACCCGGCGTTCCCCTGGCAATCTGGTCAAGGGTCACGTCAGGAGCCACAGGCACTTTCCTGGTATGCACTTTGAGAATTTCCGCCCGTCCCCGTACATCAGGACGATTGACCACCACTTGGCGATCAAACCTGCCGGGCCGCAACAAGGCCGGATCAAGGACATCGGGACGGTTCGTGGCAGCAACAAGAATCACTCCTTCGGTTGTATCAAACCCATCCATTTCCACAAGCAGTTGATTTAAAGTTTGTTCCCGTTCGTCGTGGCCTCCACCCAGCCCCGCACCACGCAACCGCCCCACCGCATCAATTTCATCAATGAAAATAATACAGGGAGCATGTTTTTTCCCTTGCTCAAACAAGTCACGTACCCGAGACGCTCCAACCCCCACGAACATTTCCACAAAGTCGGAACCACTAATACTGAAGAAAGGGACACCTGCCTCTCCTGCAATCGCTTTTGCCAACAGCGTTTTGCCCGTTCCCGGAGGGCCAACAATCAAGACCCCTTTGGGGATCCGCCCCCCGAGTTTCTGGAACTTTTGAGGATCCTTCAAAAATTCAATAATTTCAACAACCTCTTCCTTTGCCTCATCCACACCCGCCACGTCGGCAAAGGTCACTTTTTTCTTTTCCTCCGTGAGGAGACGAGCACGACTTTTCCCAAATGAGAGAGCCCGATTACCACCAATCTGCATTTGTCGCATGAGGAAAAACCACAGACCCAGAAACAGAATAAACGGCCCCCATGTCACCAGAAACGTAATATACCACGGGCTTTCATCAGGCGGCTTGGCTTCGATTTGCACCGATTGTTCTCTCAGTGTTTTCACTAAATCAGGATATTCCACGGTATAGGCCCGAATCCGATTCCCGTCTTTCAAAACAGCGCTGATCTGGCTGTCTTTCATCGTGACTTTTGCAATATCCCCTCGCTCAAGATGGGCCATAAAGTCACTGAACATCACTTCCTCTTCCGGAAGACGAGATGGAACGGTGAAAAGGTTGAACAGCACGATCATAAAGAACCCGACCACCACCCAAAAAAGCAAATTTTTCACCCGAGAGTTCATCCGAATGTTTTCCTTTTCCGGATTGCTAAATCCGGCTCCATCCGAAGCATGTGCCGGCCACAGGAAACACGTTCACACAGGTCTGGAATATACCACGGCGATGCCACATCTGCAAACCCGACTCCCTTTGTGCTCATCCCGCTACACGGAGCATGCAGGTCGAGAAATCCATGAATGGTCACCCCTTGCCCGTATACTACGTGCAACGCCAGCACGGTTCGCCGACAGCCTCCGGCATCCGGGCACGACGGTACGTGCCACATCGACACACCCGACAGTGTTACGTCGAACAAATCCGGATGACGGCAACCCGCCGTGTTGCCTTCATCACCCGAAATCGATGGTCGACCCGATATCCCCCAACCCACAGAATCCCCTCAGGTGCTACTACCAGGGGAATGGTGCTTCGCACAGTTCGATCCACCTTCATATCGGAGAAAAAATCCTGAATTTTTTTTCGGTGTCCCCCCATCCCGTACGGGAAAAAATAATCACCGGGTTTCCACGCCCGAACGATCAGATCATGACTAAACTGATCGGCATCCAAATACGCCACTGACTTTTTCCACAGGATCGAGATGGTCTCAGCAGCCCGGACCGTTCCTTCGATAATCTGGTCTGTGGCCGGCCAGCGAACCGATCCGGGGAAGGGCAAAAGACAGGATACGGCCGGTTGCACGTGACGTTCATCGTTCACGGGAACCATGGAGAACGTGATCCGGTCATATTCCCTCACAACGTCCAGATGACCAACGCGAGCCATTGAACCTGAGATACCATGCACCACATGCCGAAGAATGGTCTCCACGGCCTCACACCTGAGAGGCCCGGGCTTGCCTCGGATGATGTCTGCCGTTCGTATGATCATCCGCCGTTGAATGGGAACGGGAACGGCTAACAGGCGGGGACGACTCAAGACGATACAGGCCTCTGCACGACGCACCGTAACCGATTCCAGCGTGGTCTTCGCCACATCGTCTAAAAACTGATGTTCCTCACGAAGAATGGTTGCCTGCCAGGAAAGCCTGCTCACCACCCTGGGATTGAATGTCTTTAACAACGGGATCAACTCGTGACGCAGCCTGTTTCGCATGTACTTTGGACTGGCATTACTGGAATCAACCCGAAATCCACACCCTTTTTCCTCAAGATACCGCACAAGACTCGACCGACTGACGTGAAGGAAGGGACGGATCAACCCTGGATGACGTTGAGCCGGCATACCTGCCAACCCGGCAAGTCCCGCCCCTCGCAGCATCCACATCAGCACGGTTTCCATCTGATCATCTTGCGTATGCCCGACCGCCACTTTGGTCGCACGCCACACCCTGGCGACCTCCCACAAACATGCATATCGCCTCTCACGCGCCACGGCCTGGACGGACTCCCCCTTCCGTTTCTGGAGCACGTGTGGCAGATGCAGCGGCTTGCAGACAAAAGGCAGGGCCAGTTTCTGAGCCAGGCGTTCGACAAACACGGCGTCGTCCGTGGATTCCTTATGCCGCAACCCATGATCAACATGCACCACGGCCAATACCAGCCCTAACGACTCCCGCCACGCATACAGAGCGTGCAAGAGGGCAACGGAATCCGCCCCCCCGGACACGGCGACCAGGACACGGTCTTCGAAAGACAGGAGACCGTCCTGCGTCACGTGTTTCAACAGATTGCGTTCAAACGGCAAGAGGGACGGCATCATGTCCCCGAACAGGTCCCATGGAGCAACGTGATTCAATCGGTAAACGCCTGGCGAGCCAATTGAACATCGAGATCAATACGAGCGGCGAGCCGACCCGCATCTTCACAAACCTCATCACCGCGAAGGTAACGTAGAAATTGCACGTCGATCCATTCCCCGTACAAGGAACAGGCTTTATCCAGAACATGCACTTCCAGCAAGCGTTCCCCCTCACCAAACGTCGGACGGGTTCCTATATAACTTACCGAAGGAAACACCGTGTTCCGCCATACCATCTTCGTCGCATAGACTCCGTCAGGCGGCATCACTCGCTCGCCGGGAGGTCGTAGATTCGCCGTCGGATATCCTAAGCCGCTCCCACGACGGTCGCCATGAATCACCGTGCCTGCCAGGGAATAGGGACGTCCCAAATATTCCCTCGCTCGTTCCATTTCTCCCTTGCTGACAAGCTGACGAATCCGTGTCGAACTCACGATGGTTCCGTGGGAACGCACGGGTGTCATCACCTGCACCCGGAAGCAGGCTTGCGCGGCCAGCGTGCGCAGAGTCTCCAGGGTGCCCGCACGATCTCTTCCAAACACAAAATGCTTCCCTACGCAGAGCGTCTTAATGCCCAATCCATCTCTCAAAATCGAGAACACAAATTCCTCTGGACTCAGAGCGGCAAACGCTCTGGAGAACCTTAACACGACGAGGTGCTCAATGCCCTGCGTCTCAAACCACGTGAGTTTTTCCGAAGAGGAAGTCAAAAATTTAAAGGCGGAGCCAGGACTCAAGACCGACACCGGATGGGGATCAAACGTCAACACCATCGGCGTCCCCTGCTGTTCGTGAGCAGAGCGGACCACAGAGGCCAGTAATTGTCGATGGCCGATATGCTGACCGTCAAAATTGCCTATGGTCAGAACAGGGCGAGGCGAGCAGGGACGACGGGGAAGGCCACGCGAAACCTTCATGGACAAGAGGGCTGTAACAGCCTGGCGGCATCCTTGGCGTAATAGGTGAGAATAAGGTCCGCCCCGGCACGTTTAATGGATAACAGGGTCTCCAGCACCACGCTGGATTCATCCATCCATCCTTGCTGAGTGGCGGCTTTGATCATGCTGTATTCGCCGCTGACCTGGTACGCGGCAACCGGCACCGACACCTCGGCACGCGTTCGCGCGATAATATCCAGACAGGGCAATGCAGGTTTGATCATGACCACGTCTGCGCCTTCCTCCACATCCAACTGCACTTCACGAATGGCTTCCCGGGCATTGGCGGGATCCATTTGATACGAACTGCGATCCCCGAACACGGGACTGGAAGAAGCCGCGTCTCTGAAAGGCCGGTACAGACACGATGCATATTTGGCGGCATAGGACATGATGGGAATATCCTTGAATCCACGCCGATCCAAGGCATCGCGGATCGCCCCGACCCGCCCATCCATCATGTCGGAGGGCGCCACCATATCGGCACCGGCCTCCGCATGCGTTGCCGCCATCAGGCACAAACATTCAAGCGTTTCGTCGTTGAGGATTTTCCCGTCTTTCACGATGCCGCAATGGCCATGAGACGTATATTCATCAATACAGACATCCGTCACCACACAAAGATCCGGAAACCGACCTTTGAGCGCACGAACGGCCCGTTGCACAACCCCTTCCGGGTCATACCCCGACGACCCGCGTTCATCTTTGTGATCGGGAATGCCGAAGAGCAGGACAGCCGGGATCCCCAGTGCCTGCACTTCGTCAGCTTCGGTGATCAGACGATCAACAGACCATCGATACTGACCTGGCATCGACGGAATGGGCTCCCGTTGATTCGTCCCCTCTTTTACAAACAGGGGATAGACAAGGTCGCTGGGCGCCACCATGGTTTCCCGTACCATCTGACGGATCGTCGACACATGACGCAAGCGCCGCGGGCGTTGACGCGGAAATCCCACAGGCTACCCCTTTCCCGCACCTGTCACAGCCTTCTTACAGTTCTGATTCATCGCGTGACGCCTCACAATGCCCGCTGGTGCTCCTCAGGCTCCATTATTGCCTCGGAAGATTGGTCAGAAACACAACCATGTCCCTTACGGAAACCATGCCAACCAGTGTCCCGTCCTTTTCGACGCCTAAATGTCGAACGTGTTTCCTGGCCATCAAGTCATTCGCGTCCAGCAGCGTCTTCCGTTCATCGATGCACACGATAGGTGCTGACATGATTTGTTCGGCAGTGGTCTGTGTCGGATCTAATCCTTCCGCAACCAATCGCCGAACAAGATCGGCATCGGTCACAATGCCTATGATCTCATTCTCCCGAGTGACAAACACACTGCCGATACCCTTATCTCTCATCAGTTCCGCCGCTGTCCGGACAGTGGCATCACGATCAACAGCAACAAACTTTGCGGCAGGGACCATAAAGGCTTTCACGGGAACCATTCAATCTCTCCTTGCATTAACGCATGACCATGAGATGACACCAGGTGATGGCCTCCTCCCCGTCTCCAGGGGACATGGAACCACCCGCAAGCCGTTACGATGCATGCGCTTCACGTTTAACATAATCAACCAAAGACTGGACAAGCGAGGGAATCGTATTCTCAGCAGCCATCACATGCACGTCCAGGCCCACATCCCGAATGGTCCGGGCCGTAATGGGCCCAATACTGGCAATAATGGTTCCATTCAGATTCTTTTTCACATCATCGGCTCCATCAAACAGCTGCAAGAAGTTCCGAACGGTAGATGAACTGGCAAAGGTGACGATATCAATCACATGATCGCAAAACATTTGACGAACATGTTCCCGCTCAATCCGTGGTGCCACGGCCTTATAGACCTTCACAACGCGAACGTGCGCCCCCAATCGTTCCAACGTGTCCGGCAAGATCTCACGGGCTTCCGCAGCCCTGGCAATTAACACCCGCTGACCGGATACCCCGGCCTGCTTCATAACGTCAATCACTCCCTCGGCCTGATAGGTTGCAGCCATCAGATCGGCGGAGATACCAAAGGCCCGCACCTCCTCGGCTGTCCGGGGGCCAATACAACAGACCCGCACCCCAGCCAGCGCCCGTGCATCACGACCATGAGACCCAAGCCGTTGCATAAATGCCTTGACACCATTGACGCTCGTGAACACAACCCACTGATAGGTCGCGAGTTGCGCAATGGCTTCATCGACATCGTTCCACGTATCGGGTGGACAGATCTCGATGGTTGGACATTCAATGGGGTCTCCCCCCTGATCCCTGATCCGATCTGACAAGCCCGCGGCCTGGGATCCGGCTCGCGTCACCAGTACCCGTTTCCCGAACAGAGGCCGGGTCTCAAACCAGTTGAGCCGCTTGCGCAACCTGACCACCTCACCCACCACCACAATCGCGGGTGGTTGCACCTTCGCTGCCTTCGCACGCTGCACAATATTCTCCAGCACTCCAATCACCGTATGCTGTCTGGCGTAGGTTCCCCATCGAATCAGGGCCACGGGGGTCTCCCGGGATCTCCCTTCCTCGAGCAACCGCGACACGATCATGGGCAGATTTTTGACCCCCATGACAAACACCAACGTTCCCTCCGCTGAAGCCAGTCGCGGCCATTCCAGAGCCGTCGTGCCCTTGGCAGGATCCTCATGCCCCGTGATAAAAGCGACGGTTGAGGCCAGCGTCCGATGCGTCACCGGAATGCCTGCATAGGCGGGAACGGCCACCGCCGACGTCACGCCCGGCACCACTTCAAACGGGACGTGCTGTTCGGCTATCAACTCGGCTTCTTCCCCTCCCCGTCCGAACACAAAAGGATCGCCACCCTTCAGTCGAACCACACATTTCCCCTCACGCACTTTGCACAGCATCAATTGGTTAACTTCATCCTGAGACCGGTAGGTCCCACGTCCACATCGCCCCACATAAATACGCTCTGCATCGGGAGAGGCATGATCCAACAACGCAGGATTGGCGAGATGGTCATACAACACGACATCCGCCTTCTGTAGACAGGCCCGGCCACGCAGCGTCAAAAGGCCAGGATCCCCCGGACCCGCTCCCACAAAATACACCGTTCCCACAGGATGTGGTTCCATCATTTACCCGCGCCCGTACACGACATCCAAAATCCGTTTGCCACCGGCATTCAGGAGCCGATTGGCCAGAGATGTTCCAAGTGCGTGAGACTCTTCCACCGGTCCCTCTATCTGATCGCGAATGACGCACCGTCCGTCCAGGCTCGCGACCAGGCCCTCAAGGTTCACGGTCTGGTTCTCCACGACCGCATGCCCGGCGATCGGCACTTGGCACCCCCCTTCCAAGCGTTTCAAAAACGCTCGCTCCGCCGAAACCGCGATGGCGGTCGGACGATCATGAAGCGGGGCAAGCAATTCTCGCACAAACGCATCATCCGCGCGCGATTCCATCCCCAATGCACCTTGACCAATTGCCGGAAGACTCACAGTCAAAGGAAGATATTCCGTGACACAGTGAGTTTTCCCCAACCGGATCAGCCCCGCCGCCGCCAGCACAATTGCGGTACAGGCCCCTTCTCGAAGCTTGCGAACGCGGGTGTTCACATTGCCCCGCAGCATGACGATGGAGAGATCAGGTCTGCGCGCCAACAACTGGGCCTGCCGTCGAAGACTGCTGGTCCCCACCGTGGCTCCCGCGGGCAGATCCTGGAAGACCAGATGATCCCGCGTGACTAACACATCCCGAGCATCCTCACGCGCCACCACACAGACAATCGCCAACCCCTCCGGCAAGACCGACGGCACATCTTTCATGCTATGGACAGCGAGATCTATCGTTCCTCTGAATAATGCCTCCTCGATTTCCTTGACGAACAATCCCTTCCCGCCAATGCTGGCCAAGGGCGCATCCAGGATTTTATCACCACTCGTTTGAATGGTCTGGAGCCGAATCGACATGGACGGAGCAACGGCCTGCAGGCGTGCTCTCACCCATTCCGCCTGCCAAAGCGCAAGCTGACTCCCACGTGTCCCAATGACGAGAGACGAACGACGGCCATTGGTTCGACTCACTCCAATTCCCTATCCCGCACAGCCCCTTTGGGAGACATCCCGCCATCATCAGACATAACACACACGACTTCTACTCCGACACTTTCTCCCGTGCCGACTCGGGGGCAGAAGCGGAAGGCAGCCCATCGCCCCCCGAAGGTTTCCGGTCCACAGGCCCGCGAACGTCCACGGAGTCCTTCGCCACCAGATGCTTCTCCAAATCATAGAAATGCCTGGCAGCTTCGATATACATCGAACCATTCGACATTTGGGCCGCATCTTTCAAGGCAACAAAGGGACCATGCAGGAGTTTCTTGATAATCCCCGAGGCGAGATGTTCCATGGCCTCCCGTTGCTCTGGCGTCAGCATGCCGAGCCTGCCAAAGACTTTTTGCAGCTCGGCATGCTTGATATCCTCCGCATGTTTCCGTAATGCGATAATCACAGGCGTTGCCTTCAAAGCCTGCATCCAACGGAGCATGATACCGACTTCGTCCTGGACAATGCGTTCAGCACGAACAGCCTCCTTCCGACGCTCGTCACGATTCCGTTCAACGCACTTTTCAAGGTCATCCATATCGAACAGGAACGCATTATCAACCTGGCGAACAGCAGGATCGATATTTCGGGGGACAGCCACGTCAATTAAAAAGATCGGACGATTCCATCGTTCACGAACGGCCCGTTCCACGTCCTCCGGGCCAATCACATAGTGGGGGGCCCCGGTCGAACACAGCACAATGTCGGCCTTGTACAAATACGTGCGAAATTTCTCAAAGGGCATGGGCGTACCATGAAACCGGTCAGCCATGTCTCGTGCGCGAAGAGAATCGCGTGTCGTGAGGAACACCTGCTGCACGCCATCAGCCACCAAATGTTGCGCCGCTAATTTGGCCATTTCGCCGGCACCAACCAGCATGACCGTCTGTTCCGACAAGTTGCCAAACACCTTTTTGGCCAGTTCAACTGCCGCGTAGCTCACAGACACCGCATTTTCCGCAATCCGGGTCTCCGTCCGAACTCTCTTGGCCACCGAAATGGCTTTTTGAAATACTTTGTTCAGAATGACACCGCTGGCATCATGTGTTGAGGCATCCATGAAACATTCCTTCACCTGTCCCAGGATTTGCGGTTCTCCCACAACCAGAGAATCGAGGCTGGATGCCACGCGAAACAGATGTGTGATGGCACGATCTCCTGCATGCCAATACAAATGAGGTAACAGCTGCTCAGCGGACAACGAAAGATGCGTGTCCACTAAAAACTCCTGAACGCCGGAAAAGCCGTCATCGGCATGATCGGTTACAGCATAGACTTCGACGCGATTGCACGTCTGCAGGAATACCCCTTCATGGATGCTCGGATGTGCCATGAGCCGCTTGACAGCCTCCCCGATCCGGCTGTCCGGAACCATCAGCAACTCCCGAAGCTTGACGGGAGCCGTTTTGTGACTCAAGCCAACAACAATAACGTTCATGAGCTGATCGGGAAGCTCTCTCCTTTCAAAATAACCCCGAGAAAAGTCAGCAAGACGCCGACAAACCCGACGACGGTCAGATAGGCCGCCTTCTTCGCTCGCCATCCCACGGTCACACGTCCCATCATGACCACCAGATAAAACGCCCATGTCACCAGCGCCCAAATTTGCTCAGAATTCCAACTGAGGTAGGCACCGAACGTGATTTGCGCGGACATGGCTCCTGTCAGGATACCCATGGTGAGAAAAGGGAATCCTAATAAAATCGAGCGCTGATTCAGCCTGTCCAGAAAATCCAATGGAGGTAATTTCGCGTACAGAAGGTTGAATTGCTTGGATTTCAGCAACCAGTCCTGGGTGAGATACATCACCCCTGACACAAAGGCCACGGCAAACCCGACCGTGCCCAACATGCTAAGTGTGACATGGATCCACACCTCTTGAAACATGGGATGAAGGGCCTGAGTCTCCGAAGGCAGGACAGCGGTTGATACCAAGGCAAGAAAGGCGAGGGGTAACATGAAAGATCCCAACACATAGAGACGCTGGAGGAAAACTGCCGTCAAAAAGACGATGACCAGGGACCATGAAAAAAACGACAGGGCACTCTGGAACGAGACTCTCCACGCATCCGCTCCGGAAACCACTTGAAAAACCAGTACGCCGGTATGGATCGTACATCCCACACCTGTCATGCCAAGCGCGACCTTGGCAAGGACATCTGACCGCCGGAGAAGATACACCAGCAACAGCAAGGTCCCCAGAAAATAGAACCCCAGCGTAAGTTGCAAGAAGACAACGATCATACACACCCGAAGCGCTTGAAAACAGTCCCAAAACCGCCAGTTTCGGAGTATAGGACAGGCTCTTTGAAGATAGCAAGAATCCGTGGCTATCGACGTCATCTCGTGATGCTCTCCGGGAGTATCAGGAACATATTCAGCCCCGAGCCGCACCCACGTTCTCGAACCAGGAGCCCCAACGGCTCGCCGAATACACTCACACAGACAGGTACGTCTCACCCAGCTGCACGGGGGAAGAGAGGGGTGGGGGTAACACAGATGCGAATGGGAAATATGATCGGTGGCTATCAGCGGAACGAGATAATGCCGATAGTGGACAGCAGATTTACCCGCGAACACGGTAACGCATCAAACAGCTCCCCTGCCGGGATTCCATGCCGCGTGTCCGTTCTCGGGATAAAAGCAGCGATCTGAGGGGGGAGATACCATATGTAACCCGTTATAGAATCATACCAGCCACAGTATGATTACCCGCCTGATCCCGCTGTGGCTCCACCGCACACGTTCAGGCCCTGTCCCGTAATGGCCGCAGCCTCAGTCTGACAAAGAAACACCGTCAACGCGGCAATTTCCCCAACCTCGGCCATCCGTTTAATGGGCACCGCTGCAATGGCCCTGACACGGAACGTTTCGGCTGATATCCCCGACGCGGCTGCTGTCTCTTCGATACCCTGACGTGCCATGTCCGTATCCACCCAGGTAGGACAGATGGCATTGACCGTGATGCCCCGATCGGCCACCTCAAGTGCCAGGGCTTTGGTAAATCCCAGAATGCCATGTTTGGCCGTACAGTACGCCGTGTAGCCGGGCACACCAAACCGGCCCAGGACGGAAGACATATTAATAATTCGCCCATACGCGGGATCGGACATATGAGGCAACACCAGTTTTGAGCACACATATGACCCCGTCAGATTCACCTGAAGTATTGTCAACCATCGTGCATCATCGGGATCATCCATTGGAGTGCGACCGGACACACCGGCATTGTTGACCAAAATATCAATGCGCCTCCATGCTTTGACAACCGATTCCACGACACGCTGCACATCGGCACGACGAGTGACATCGGCGATCACGCTCGTGGCCTCCCCTCCACGCTCCTGAATATGGGCAACGGTCTGCTCAAGGCACTCTCCGCGTCGGCCGCACACGGCAACACGAACGCCTTGATCCGCTAACGCCATGGCGATACCTCTGCCAATCCCCACGCCTCCCCCTGTGACAAGAGCCACACGACCTTTCAACATCAACGGTCCCCCCGGAAAATCTGTCGTCCTCCAAGATGCCCGGCATCGAACGCAGGAACGATTTGCTCAAATGCGGGGCAAACTGTCACAATCTACAGACCTCAACTGGCATGGCCTGTGGTCCACAGTCCATGCACGATAAACTCGTATCAGGAATTCAGGCTGCCCAAGGCCCGGAGGGGCAACTCACACGCACTGTCCTGACAGCTATCCGAGTGGCCCGGTATCCCCGAACACCGTGCGATCATGTATCCCGCTACAGGAATATCCTGCACTCCAGCCCCACACATGGCGCGGCGAAGCAACTGATTAGGGAATCCATTCATGTCAGGGATATTGTATGTCGTCAGCACGCCAATCGGGAACCTGGAAGATTTAACTTTCCGGGCTCATCGGATTTTACAAGAAGTGTCAGTCATCGCGGCGGAAGACACCCGACACACACAGAAACTGTGTCATCATTACCACATCCATACACCGCTGACGAGTTACCATGATTTCAACAAAGAAGAAAAAACCCCGCTCCTTCTGGAACGCCTCCAACAAGGGCAGTCCATTGCCCTTGTCTCCGACGCAGGCACACCGCTCATCTCCGACCCCGGCTACTATCTGGTGACCCGATCCATTGCCCTGAACATCCCCCTTGCTCCCATTCCAGGCCCCTCCTCCGTACTCGCCGCATTATCCGTTGCCGGGTTACCCACCGATTCCTTCACATTTGTCGGATTTCTCCCCAGAAAACCGACAGCCAGAATCAGGCTCCTGCACAGCCTTCAGGAAGACCATAAAACCATCGTTGCGTTTGAGACTCCGCATCGCATCAAGGCCACACTACTCGCCATCCAGGAAATTTTTCAGGATCGGCAGATCGCCATCGCCCGCGAACTCACGAAAACCCACGAGGAAATTATTCGTGGTACCGCCCAAGCCATTCTTCTCTCAAACCACTCGCAGGCATTCAAAGGAGAAATGACTCTCATCATTGAGGGAAAAGCAAAAAGGAAGAAACAGGTCAGCGAAGGAAAACCACAGTCAGCTACGCATCACCTTTTTGAATAACCACGCGGTAATGCCCGCCAACCAACTCACGGCTCAGAATGGTGTGGCCTTCGTCTGCGACACTCCGCGGGACATTCCTGATGGGGTCCCCATCATCAAGCAGAACGGCCAATATTTCCCCTGACACCATCGTATCAAGCCTCAGTTTGGTTTTGACAAAATTGTACGGACAAATTATCCCACGAAGATCTAAAACCTCCTGGTGATCAACCTTCGAGCTTACGGTGTCCATAGTACACCTGCATGTATTCGAGTTAAGAGGAGCAAACCCTCACACAGCCTCACTACAAACAAAGCGGAGTGTGCCAACATTCCGTCAGCACACTCCGCTTGTTCGCAGACTCCAGAAACCACGATGTTTTACGAAAATCTTACTGGATGGTCCCTTTCTTGAAGTTATCACGACCGTCACCGTAGTCCGTCGCAATGGTTTTGTCGGTTCTTTTGTTCACGGTATCGGGCTGCGGTGCACATTGCCAGCAGGGAGCGGCACCCGTGATCACACCAAGCTCTGAGTTAATGCCTCCTTTCACGGTACCTTCCTGAATGCCACCCTCGGGAACACCAGTGTAACCAGCCGTCGGGGTAGCAATGCCCCGATAGTTCGCGGGATCAGGCCGTTGGCCCAGTCCACCACCAAAATCCGGATTGTCCTCGCCACCCAGTAACTGGTTTCCCTCCAGCACATAGACTGACCGAACCATTTTGCGACCGGTGCTGAACTTATGGGTCGCATTGGTTTCCTGGACCGCCTGCACGGAGACATAATCGCCCTTACCAACTGCCTTCAGATTCTCCATGTTGGTAGCGTCGTCAAAATAGAGAACTTGCAGGTTCAGCCCGCCTCTCAACGTCTGCCTTTCATCGTGCGAGCTTCCCCCCATGTCCAGATAGAGTTTACCGCCGACATGGTCAATGCTTACGATTTCTCCCTGGACGGTTTCAGGAGCCGAGAGGTATCGCAACATGTCGCCTTCGTCCATGACCCGCGCCCGTGTGCCTGACCCCTGTGATTCGCCAACCCCTGTTCCAAAACCGGAGTGCTGAGGCGCACGCTCCTGTGCCACGACCACGCTCACTGAGCCTGCAAGAATAACCGCTGCTCCAAAATACCCTAACTTCCGCATGGGCCCCTCCTTAAGGAAGTAGTTAGTTAATAATTGCCAATGAAGGACAACGCCTGTGATGTCAATGTTCCTTGGCCCCAGATACGATTCCTGGCCCTCACTATAGTGATCTCCGCAAACAGTGTCAAGGGATTTCTCTTATCACGTTCGACAGGATACCCACACTTGGAGACACATACCTTCTCCCCGGGACAGAGTTTCTTCATCCACTGATACCCCATATAGCTTCTTGTGCTGACAACCTCAGGATCATTCTACCCAGATCATTCAAAAGGAACTCTGAATGGTGCCCGGACCGAGGGTCGAACTCGGACTCTTTTGCAAGAACCAGATTTTGAGTCTGGCGCGTCTGCCAGTTCCGCCATCCGGGCCATCACATCGAACGACACTCTCTAGCACGATTCCCTTCCAACGTCAACGCAATGGATACATCCTCGACCGATCACAGACCACACCGGTGGTAGTTGGAACACGCATTCAACGACCTGCCCGTCGGCCTGGCACGTCGGCATTGATGCCGACCGCATACGCAATCCACGCTAGATCGGCTTCGCCCTTTTCCGCACGCTGGTAGGTATCGGTCCCGGTTGCAGAGTCGGTGCATTCCCACAGGAAATGCACATCATGGAACCCTGCATCCCTCATGATCTCCATGACTTCGGCAAGAGTCCATAGCCGCCATTCATAGACGAACGCATTGCGTATTCGACTCCTGTCCCGAAATCTGAAATGTATGCGGGTGGTACAATAGTATGTGGCAGGGTCAAAGGCATCCTGGTCCCAGATAAAGGTAAAATCGCCAACACCATCGTCATCGGGGTTCTCGATTGTACGAGCTTCTTCCTGTAACACTTGGCTCTCACTCCCCCCCCAAATATCCAACACCAGCATGCCTCCGGACTTGAGGGACGCCCTTACCCGCTCGAAGTATTGACGCAGAGTAGCCCGATCTCGAAACACCATGTAGCTGAAATTCAGAGCCACTGTCAGTTGAACCTTCGCGGGATGGGGGTCCAGGACATTACCGCAGACAAGAGTCAGGCGTCGTTGCTGGTCGGCAGTCAGGCGCGACACATTGTGCGTGCGGCCCCATTGAAGCGTGGCCTCGTCCAGATCAATGCCGATGGCCCGATTCTCTGGATGCGCATTCACGAAACACGTGGCGAACGCAGCAGTGCCGCAGAAGTCTTCCCGCAACATGCGAAGGGGCTGCCCGGTATAGCCTTGAAAATACGACGCGATAAACGGCACATCATGCTCGGGGCTTTGCACGCTTTTTTCATAGAGGGCATGGGGATCGGCCAGGTCAGCCATGCGAGATCGTACTCTGGCACGCTTCTTACCGGATTTCATACACGAGTCCTCTCACAACCTGAGCGGATGTACCACATCCCCCTCTGCTTCCAACCGTTGTTCAACCGTTCGGATTCTATTATGCTGTGGCCATGCCCGGGTACATCCACACTGACCCGTCCTGGTGGACCCGGGGTGCTTTTCCTGACATCAGACACGAAAGGAACATGACGATGGAAACCTATGCACGTGAGGAAATCCAACCCGACACCCCCGACGATCCCCGGGCACGTCAGCTCTTACGACATGCGTTTGAGAACACTGCACGATGGCCCCATGGCTTTGGAGGGTTTGTAGCCGATCTCCGGATCAACGTCAATGGCGAAGAAAGTACCGGCACAGTCACCGTGAAATCGGCAAAAGACATTGACGTGGCGCTGCCCAGTGAAGAACTGCTGAAGTGGGCTCAGGGCCAGATTGGGATGATTGCCCAGCATCGGGGTCCGCGAAACTTTGATGAATCCGACGGGAAATACCATCTCGCCTTTGCCGGCGAAGAGAACCATCCCCAAGGCCCACGCATCAGCCTGGGTGATTCCATGGGATCATCCTACCGGATCAAAGATGATCGCATTACACAAATTAACCGGAAGATGCCGCATGTGGCGTTCACCATTAACATCGAACACAGCGTCCGGACCCAGGAGAAGAAACATCTCACGACTCACTACACCGTGTACTACTACTCCCCGCGGGATGGATCGCTTGCGAATGTCGAAAGTTTTTCCGATTCGCACATTCGGGTCGGGAATGCGGATCTTCCCTCAACCAGACGCATCATTTCATATGAAAAAGGGAAGATGGTGACGCGCACCATCTCATTTGCAAACCATCGTCTCCTGTAACCCACGGGAGACTGCTGTGACTGCACGGCTTCACGTTGCCCCACACCCTCCTCCACCCGGGATGGTATAGCCGGAAAAGGTGGAAGACCGTTGTGCTGTCCCGGGCCTCTTTGATCCATACCAGCCGCCGCTACTGCAGTCACCCGCCCCCGGGAGGGAGGGAACGTCCGTCCGGGCACGACCACGGCCCGTTGCACCTTCAATGACACGAGCCACACGACTGTCATGAACGAACATGAGGCGGTGGTTGATTGGCACAGGGATCCGGCACAAATCCCGCGGCTTGAAGACGATCCAGGATCCCAACAAAGGGTGAGGTCTCCCGTAATCCGGCCTTCGCTGTTAACACCTGATACTTCAGTCGCCGATTGCGATCAATGGTGGAAAAAACCCGATTGCGAAGCCACACGATCAACGGGTTTCCCGTGTTCCAGAAAAACACTTCCTCGTCCGCCAGCCGTTGCAGCATGTCGACACTGGGACGACGCTGTGTTTCATACACGCGCAACCTCGTTTCAGAAAAATCGTCTTCGGCCAAACACGACGGCACCACATCGGCCAGAGACATGGCATCAACCATGGCCTGCATGCGCCCTTGCGACGCATGCGGATTCATCCCGTGAGCAGCATCTCCGAGCAGCACAGCCCCATTGGCAACCCATGTTGCCGCACGGGCTTGACCCGCGGGCATATAGGCCGCCTGCTCCCAGTTTCGAAATCCCTGAAACGTAGCTGACAGATCCGGATAAATGGCGGACCACGTTTTTTGCAGGGCTTCAACACCTGCCGCCCGTATGGCATCCATGGATTCAGATTTGATCATGTACACAAGATAGACCGTGTCCCCTGCCGTCGGGAACAGACCCAAAATTTCTTCTTTTCCAAGAAAATACTGCGCCTCGTGCAACCGTTCAGGACAATCCAGAATGGCCACAAGATAGCTTTCAGCATACCGATGCAGTGTGGTCGGAATCCCAAGCACATCACGAACTTTGGAGAACAACCCATCAGCACCCACGACCAGTCTGGAGGCAATGCGCAGGAGTTTTCCTTCTACTTCGGCTTCCACTCCGATAACAGTCCCATCCCGTTTCAGGACGTTGACAAAGGACGCCCCATACCATAGCCCACTTGGATTATGTTTCTTCAGTGCCCCCAGCACCGTACGATGGACGGCATGCGGCAGGGTCACCAAGGCACGATTATAGGGAGGAGGTAACTCGCCATAGTCGATCGAACAGAGACGCCCGCCGCCGACCTGCCGGAAATGAAAATGCCTGACGGGACGCACCGCATCATCGGGCAAGTGATCCAACAGACCCAGTTCATCCAGAATTCTTTGCCCGTTCGGCTGAAGAATTTCTCCGCGTATGCCGTGGGGAGGACCCGGAGCACGTTCAAGCACAAGGGATCGAATGCCCTTCCTGGCCAGTGCCAGACCCAGGACAGCTCCACCGCCGCCGGCTCCAACCACTACAACGTCAACATGAATATCCATGAGACAGGACAGAGGGAGCAGATCGCATACATTGCACAGACCGACCTTCCCTGTGTCCTGTGCACGCCATCCATCCTGCCATGAACATGCCTTCGTTTTCGGCTGGCCTCGGGGACGCGACGGCTTCTGCCTGAGTACGCGACAGATGGGAACAGACTACTCGTGTTCAAAGATATTTTGAAAATACTCATCGGCTTTTTCCCAAGCCGCGGGGTTGGTGTTTTGCAACCAGTTTTTTAAAAATGCTTTTTGCCCGGGGGAGAGCAATTGCCTGATTTGGTGAGCACGTCCCTGCAGGGGCTGCAAAAACCCGACCTTCTTAACGGGGTCAAGCGTGGCCGTCCGAACGTACAGCGTGGTATAGGTCGAAGGCCGATCATCATCACCCTCTCCTTGCAACCAGACCGAAAGGTATTTCTCCACGTGCAACCCGGAACTGTCCAACGCCGGTGTTGTTTCATGAAACACATCATGTTCCGTTTGAGATAATGGGACAGCTTCGTGAGCACGGAAGAGAAAATTTCGATTCCACATCGGGCAGTCACAACGGCGAGAAAACGGTTAGACACCTCGCGCCATGGTGGCAGGGATTCGGTCGGAAAGTCAAATCCCGATCTCGAACCACCCTCGTCGTATCCCCGCCTGTATACACCTGTCACGCTTGAACCGCTCTCCTGCGGATTGATGCGGGTGGCAGGTGGGAACAAGGACGGAAGTCTCTGTACTTGAGTTGTTCCCTTGGATTGTTATAGCATCCCCTTTCGTGCATGTTTCGTAGAATCTCCCCCACGGAGACTCTAAGCGAATGAAACCGTCGTCGACATCATATCGTTCTTTCAACTCATCTGGAAAGGAGTGTCATCCCATGCGACATGTGTTCATCGCGGGATTTCTGTTGGCAAGTTTGTTCGTTGCCGGCTGTCATGAAAACATCATCAAATTACGTCTCCCGGACATGGAAGTGACACAGGTCGTGGAAGACTCTCCCCTTACCATTGCGGTAGCCGCCTTTCAGGACCAACGCCCCACCCCCGAACATTTGGGCGTCTATATAGACCTGGGAGGCGAAAAAGAATATTTTCAGCTGAGAAACGGTAGTCTCAGTGACGTTGCCACACAATCCTTTATTCACTTCCTGAATCAATCAGGATTTTCCGCCTCCGATGCCACAGATGCCGAGACTGCCGATATCCGCATTGAGGCTGAGATCGAACAATTCAGTGCAGACGCCACTGGTAGAATACTGTCCGCCCTTCTGGAAGTTAACACGACAATGGTTTTCACGATTCACAATGCCGCAGATGGAAGCATGGCACGAGTGTCGATTGCGGCCGGCGAGACTAATGAGGAGGCGAACTTCGGTCACTTCAGTAACCACGACATGGAGATACTCATCAACTCCGTGCTCAAAGAAGGATTTATGAATCTGCTGAACACGGTAGAGATCCGGGGACAGACATTCAAAGTCACACGTCATTTCCCCCTCGACCCTCCAACCGTTTTCCAGGGCAACCCAATCCTCGATGTGCTTCGTGTACCGTTGATCGATCCAGCGTGAACAACCGACAGACGGCTTGACATCTCAAATCGTCTGATGATATAAGCGGACTCGTTTAAGTCAGGTGTGCGGGGAATAACGACATTCCCCCACAGGCCACCAAAGAATCGGGTGGCGCAACGTGTAAGGACAGTGACGTCCTTCTGGTTAGTAGTAGGAACCGGGGGGGCGTCTTTTTTTTGCCCGTTCCTCCCACAATCGAATCACGCTGAAACAGAGGGCATCCAGGCATGCCGGACAGGAAACAAGGGTGTTTCCTTGGCTTCTCGGGTCTGACGAAGAAGTCACGGCATCCTCGTGATCGCTCACTGTGTTGAAACCCGTGAGCACTGTGCCAGGTGTTCCGAATGTGGAGCAACGGCTTTTGGGGAACAGTGTTCCGAGACAAGAAAGGAAACATTGCATGTCTAGATATAGAGTGACATCCACAACCCTCACGATTTTCGTTTGGGGGATCCTGTGTATCGCGCCACCCGTGTTTGCGTTGGGCAAACTGAAAATAGACGAGACCAAATGGATCAGTATCGGCGCCGGCGCAAAGGCAAGTTTGACGGCACGATCGGAACGAGCAGGCGACGGGAAGCAAATCAAAGGCAATGATTTCCGTCTGGAGAATATGAGGCTCTACGTCAACGGGCAGATTCACAAGTATATGAAAATCGAGTTCAACACGGACTGCACGGATTGCTTGGACGACGGGAGCGGCGGGAGCATGATCATTCTTGATGCGATTGGGAAGCTTGAGTTTAATCAATATTTCAATGTGTGGGCCGGTCGCATGCTGGTCCCCGCAGACCGCGCCGAACTGTCCGGGCCATATTTCCAGAACACGTTTGACTTTAACCGGACACCGTTTTACCCATCGGATTTCGGCAACTACGTGGCCGGACGATTTGGCCGCGATGACGGCGTCAACATCTGGGGTGCTTTCTTCGAGGACAAACGACTGACCTACGTCGTGGGAGTCTTCGATGGAGTGGACAGTAACGCCACGCGCCCAAACCGGAGTGACAATCTGCTCTGGGCAGGTCGAGTGAGCTACAACTTCTGGAACGTCGAACAGAATCCGGGCTATTACACCAGCAGCACCTACTACGGTAACGGGGGAGATGTTCTGACTCTCGCCTTTGCCCTGCAACACCACA
>RKSG01000055.1 GCA_007570995.1 Nitrospirales bacterium | reverse complement strand
CCGGTTGAGGACCGCCAACGCCTGGTCACGAACATTGAAACCGGATCCCTTGACGAGCAGCATGTGCTTCATCTCACAGGCCTTATGCGTCGCTATGGCTCGTTGCAGTACACCCGGGATCGTTCCCACGAATACCTCCATGCCGCGATGGCGAATATCACGACCTTTGAAGATTCCACGGCCAAGCGCGCCCTCGCCGTCGTCGCCGATTACATGGTCAACAGGGATCGGTAATGCTTTCCCGCTTGTGTCGGAGCCCCATCACCCCGACGCCGGGGCGGCACGCGTGCGCTTGCTCCTCAGGACGGCCAGAAAGACCAGCCCAACCAGGATCCAGATGATTTCGCGGATTCGACGAATGAGGGCAAAGGTGATCCCTGTCATCTCACCATATCCCAGTCCCATCAGCAAAAAAAGATAACCGCCTTCCTGCGCACCCAAACCACCTGGAATCACTGACATCGCGCCCTTGATCAGGACAGCGATTGCGGCAATGGACAA
Source organism: Nitrospirales bacterium (assembly GCA_007570995.1). Taxonomy (GTDB): domain Bacteria; phylum Nitrospirota; class Nitrospiria; order Nitrospirales; family UBA8639; genus Bin75. The sequence goes on along the minus strand of RKSG01000055.1, from coordinate 44,715 downwards.
AGACTGCAGCCATCCGGTTTCCGCACCAAGGAAGTACAAAATCGCATAGACTTCGAACATTTCCGTCAACCATGCGACAAAGTGCACGCCAAGGGACAGGACAAACGTCTGCCTGCGATGCCGGTAAAAATTGCGCACGGCCTGGTCCAACTCCAACAACTGTGGCCGCCAGGCCACAAGCCATCGAGATCGAATCCGACACGTTTCAGCCAAGGTGCACAGCCCCATCCCGATGCCATATCGCTGGATAATCACGAACAGGAAAACGACAAACGAGAGCAGACCCACACTGACCAATGCAGCCAGGACGTTGTACATCCCACCCCCAACGAACCACCACAGAAGGCCAATCCCCAACAACATGAAGACAATCTGTGCCATGACCATGATGGTCTTGGTTATCACCATGGACGCCAGTCCATCGACCATGGGAACCTCATATCGCGTCAGCAGATAGGCCTTCAGAGGTTCGCCGCCAAGCACGGAGGTCGGGGTCGTCACGTTAATAGCCTCGCCGGACATTCTTACCATGAACAAGCGGATAAACCCGACTCGCCCTGCCCAGGGGCCCAGCGTCAGCCACCATCCATAGGTATCGAGACTGTACACCACCAGAAAAGGGGTAAGAATAATGCAGAACGGGATAAAGCCAATCTGTTCAGCCGTCCTCATGATGTGTAACGGACCGATATGCCAGAGCAGTCCGCCCAGTACAACAAGACCGAATACAAGGAACACGATTCTGATCATGAGATGAACACGGAACGTGAATGGGACCTACACGCCATGATCGAGGTGCAACACCATCGCTTACACGTGACACGGCATGCGCACTGTGTTCGGGACCAATGCACGAAGCAGGGAGGTCAGGATTGACGAGACCGCAATGCCTGACGGAGGTTCCACGCCATCAGTACGGCAAACACGCTTGCCCCCACGGCCCCAAGCCATAAAAACCAGGGCAGGATTCCCAAACAGGCACACACCGCCACCACAACAGAAAAATCACGGTTGGCCACGCGTTCCAGAATCCCATCAACGCGGGATCGAAGGGTGAGACTCAGAGACTGCCAGGACCTGGATTGCGCTTTGAGAGACTTGACCCGTTGCACACACCACAACGCTACCCCGGTAGAGACAATGGCAACAGCCCCGACAATCAGCGAGAGGGAGCTCGATTGCCAGAGACTGTTCTGCGCCACGCCCCAAGCCACTCCGGCAAAGATCGCCATATGAACAATATTGTCCGCCACGATGTCCAGCACCTGACCAACCCGGGATTCCGCAAAGGTCAGGCGCGCCACTTCTCCATCGCAACAATCGAAAATCACCGCAACCTGAAACAGCACAGCCCCCAGAATATCCAGCCAGTACGAACCCATGGCAAAACAGGCCGCGCCTGTGAGGCCAACCATCAGCGACAGCACGGTAATGACAGTGGGCGGACAGCGCAAGCGAAGAAAGAATCGGCTGCACAACCTGGAGAGCTTCCGATTGACATAGCGATCCATCACCCCATCCAGGCTCCCTTGCACGACTTGCAGCGCCTGGAACAACATGCGCTCTGCATTCCGTGGCCCGTCAGTCTCACGGACATCCTGATACCCATGGGGGGCAAGGGATAACACACGCACCGCCCCTTCCAGTGCAGCCCGCTCCAACGCTAACCGGATCGGGTCCATGGCTCCCGTTGCCGACCGGCCCCATCTCCCTGATGTCCTGAAGAACCGAACTGGCAAGACGACCAGATCAACGGCGGATGCCAGCCCACTGGCCTCCTCTGCCATGGAATCCAAGACTGCAGCTCCCCGGTCGGCAACGGTCATTCGCGGGGGCTGCCCGTCCCGATGAAAATCAAACCGCCACCGTCGGCCATGATGGGCGTCCCCCCGGTCACCCGGTTGCCCGATGGGCACAACGGCATGGCCTGTTCGCCCTTCTTTCCTGAGAGAGACAATCAACGACGGGAAAAAGACGATGTGACAACCAAGAATAAGACACGCGCCATTCATCTCACCCGTCAATGCCTCCCATGTCTGAGCATGCAACGGAGGAAACTCGCGAACAGAAAGCCAGCGTAGGACCATCCGGAGACGATCATCACCGTGAACCAACGAACGAAGCGCTCGCTCCTCCTCGCCCACAAGAATCAGCACGTGTGCAATCCCGCCACGCTGAAGCGTGCAGAGGGTTCGTTGAAACAACGTCATGCCGCCAACACATGTCAGCGCCCCGACGGGGGATCGCTCAGCCGCCGCGCTATCAAACACGCCTGACGAAGCCAGGAGAATGGCTGTGTCAACCGTGCTGATTTCAGATTGCTTGAGGGTGCCATCCACAGGTTGTCGGCCATTCCACGAGGCCTGATCAGACCGCAGCCTTACGTCCCACCACAGTCGTTCGCCTCTCCCAACAAGGGCAAAATATGCGTTTGCGCCCGTTCAACATCTTCCGGGAAATCAATTTCAATCCAGGGCAGTCCCCCAATTTTCTCAACACCGACCTGAACCTCACGAAAGAACCCTTCCAGAGCATCTTCATATTCAAGATCCAGAAGGCCACGATTCACACACGCCCCCACCGACCGAAACAACTCCGGCACAGCAGCACAGTCCACGCGGAGCATCCCCACGCCTTCGCCAATCCGGTCATAGCCCTCCGGAATCTGCTTGGACAACGCCACCACCTGCTCCCCTCGCACCGCGACCATACATTCTTCCGTCTGTTGCATCACGGTCTCATCCACCAACAAGGCATTGCGAAACGGAGAAGAGAGTAACCGGTCAAGGAGAGCAGGGTGAAACAGGAGATCGGCATCCATGATCACCGCGTCATCATCCAGTGCTTGCCGGGCCATCCACAGAGAGCCAATACTCCCGCGTTCAAACTCGGCATTGACCAGGCATGTCACATCCAGTGGGAAGGGATAGGCGGCCACCGCTTCACGAATCAATTCCCGTTTGTAGCCAATCACCAGACAGACGCAGGTCACGTCATACTGACGCAGGGCATCGAAACAGCGATACAGCAACGACCGGCCCCCGATTTCAATCAGGCACTTGGGGCGATGCTGAGTCAGGACGTGCAGTCGCCTCCCCACCCCCGCCGCCAACATGACCGCCTTCATACGCCACCGGTTTCGTGTCGCACGACCTCTTCAAAGGCCCCCAGAAAACCTTCAATGTGGTGTTCCTGCAAGGCGCCCATATGTGCCACACGGAAAATCTTCGACTCGAAACGGCCCTGGCCGGCATAGATAACGTAGCCGCGATCTTTCAGACGATCATGCAGGATGGTATAGGGCAGACCTTCCGGCATATAAAAAGCTGTCAACGAATTCGACTGAAGACTGGCCGGCAACACGGCCCGCACCCCAAGAGACTCCATGCGTTCACGAATCAGCGTGGCCAGCCGTCTATACCGCTTCATACGATTATGCACGCCTTCTTCGAGGAGTTCGGACAAGGCCTCATCAAAGGCGGCATACACCTGGACGGCCGGGGTAAAGGGCATACTGCCCCGCTCCTGCGCTTCGTAATAATTGGCCAGGCTCAAATACCAGGAACGTCTGGGATACTTCACAACATTTTCCATAAAACCTTTTCGGACCAGCACGAATGAGACCCCTGGAAATCCTTGAATGCATTTCCCCGCGGTCCCGGCGACCATGTACATATGCTGACCCGCAATATCCAAGGCTTCCCCGCCTAATCCACTGACCGAATCCAGAATAAAGACACACCCACGGCTGTCAACGTGTTCGGCGATTTCATGGACGGGGTTGATCAAACCCAGGGTCGTTTCATGATGTACCATGGCCACGGCATGCACCGCCGGCTGCTGCTTCAGTGACTTCAGAATGGTCTCCGGGTCCGGCGGAGTGACCCAATCACATTTGATTTCGGCAATCCCCAAGCGTTGTGTCCCCACGATGGAAGAAATCCGTTCCCCGTACACGCCGTTGTTGACATGCACGAGACGCTTCCCCGCAGGCAGGCATGACATGATCGACGCCTCGACCGCCGCGGTGCCAGACCCGGTCAACAGAATCGCGGTGTAATCCGACTCCGCGCCCGGCACAAAGGCTTCAAGCAGTTTGCGACGAATACGGTCACACAACTCCACACATTCGGATTCCCGATGACAGAGATCCGGTCCCATCAAGGCATTGCGGACACGATCGGACACGTTGACCGGACCGGGATTGAGCAAGATCGTACGCATTCCTTCAGCCTTTCTCCCGTGATCTCACAGGCTGGTCCGCATCCACAGCAACGCGAAAACGCGTTGTCATCTCGGACGGATCCAGCGCCACTCGGTCCACGTCCTCTATCTGCTCATTGACCTTGATCAGCAGAAAATTCGGGCCATCGCTGTTCAGCATGTCCGTAAATTCATACACAATATCTTCCCGTTCCCACACACGCTCGACCGTGGCATACCCGGCTGCCTTCGCCACCTGGTCCAGTCGAACCACCCGTGAATACGATGGCTGATTGCCGGTGGTCCCGTAGACTTCGTTGTCAAACACCACATGCGTCAGGTTCCTGGGTTGCAGGGCCCCGATCGTGGCCAACGTACCCATACCCATGAGGACATTCCCATCGCCGTCAAACACCACCACTCGTCGGTCCGGTCGGGCACAGGCAAGACCCAGTCCGATGGAAGCCGCGACACCCATTGACCCAATCATGTAAAAATTGCCGGCGCGGTCGCGGATCTTGTGGGCTTCCCGTGACGGGAACCCGTTGCAAATAATCACGGGCTGGTCGGACAGCACTTCAAAGAGTGCCTGCATCGCCTGGGCTCTACTCTGCATCACGCCTTCTTCAGGTCGCATGGATCGAGATACTCCTGTATCCGGTCGTCAGGACATTCATCACGGCTGGATCGTTTTCACGACCCCCTTTTTCACAAACAACGCAACAGGGAGACGTTGCTCCATCACGGTCTGTCTGGCCCACCGCAGATCATCGGCCATGGTGTCCCGGGAGAGCGTTCGATGAGCAATCCGGATTATCTCCATCAACTGCGGCATGGTGTGCCCCATCACCAGATGTTCCGGTGCATCGTTGCCTTCAAACCCCCGCCAGGAAATAATCAGCAGGCACGGAATCCTGTAGATCAGATGAAGCGACATGAGCACGTTCAAGGCATTGCCAAGACCGGAATTTTGCATCAACACCACCGGGACTTTTCCCCCGAGAAACGCACCCGCTGCCATCGCCACGGCTTCATCCTCCCGAACCGACGGGATATACACCCGGCGTTGACTCAGCACGTCGAGAACACCGCCTAATATCGTGTCGGGCACCCCTGTAAAAAAATCAAAGCCGGCATCCTGTATGGCGTTGACAAAATCATCGCTCTCAATCATGACCACGACCCATTGTCCCGGAAGAACGGGCAACCACCACCCACGGCTCCGTCGGAGCACACCAGCCCCCCACAGTCGAAATCGCAGGGAATCACAAGGTGAAAATTATATTGAAGGGGACGCACGTTTCTCAACACAACGGCAGTCGTGCGTGCACAGCCCCCCACATCCACTGCCATTGCGGAGATTCAGGGCAGCCTGTACACTCCGGGGTGCACCACCGCAGGTTACAGGGAGAACACCGCGCGAAGCTTGGACACATGGATGCCATGAAACGCCGACCGCAAGACGACACCCCGTACACGGAACGCCACGCCACCAGCGGAACACACACGCCACTCCCGCCACTGGAGACATGGCCCAATCAATTTCCAGGTTATGAAATCACCATCGAGATCCCGGAATACACGGCAATCTGTCCGAAAACCCAGCTTCCGGACTTTGGCACCATTACCATTCACTACATGCCTCGCAAAGCCTGTGTGGAACTCAAGTCGCTCAAACTGTACATCCATGCCTATCGTCACGTCGGCATTTTCTACGAAAACGCCGTCAACCGGATCCTTCAGGATTTCGTCAAAGCCTGCAAACCCGCCTGGGCCACCGTGACCGGAACCTTTACCGCACGCGGTGGTCTCAGCAGCACCATCCAGGCGACATACCCCCGGCCCACCAAGACGAAACGCTGAAGTGGGTGTCTCACACGTGTCAGGCATGGCCGAAGTAGTATTCTCCGATACTCGCGACCACCTGCTCCATCTGCTCATCCGTGAGTTCAGGATAAATCGGCAGGGACAACGCTTCCTGCGCCGCACGCTCTGAAACCGGAAGATCGCCTTTCTGATAGCCCAGCGGTTGGTAACATTCCTGCAAATGCAGGGGGACTGGGTAGTAGACCCGATGCCCGATGTTCCGTTCCTTCAAATGAGCCATCAACGCATCGCGTGCGCGGGCACGAATGGTATACTGATTGAAGACGTGGACATTGCCCGAATCCGTCATGGGCAACGTCACGTGCTCGCCCAGGCCAGCGTCCGTAAACAGCCGCTCATAGGTGGCTGCATTCCTGGCTCGTTTGTCATTCCACCCATCCAGGTATCGAAGTTTGACGTGCAGGACCGCCGCCCCAAGGGCATCAAGACGACTGTTGAGACCGATATGGTCATGGTGATAGTCCGACCGGCTTCCATGGACCCGTAGTGCCAGAATCTGTTCACGGAGGTCCCGATCATTCATGGCAACCAACCCTCCATCGCCGATGCCCCCAAGGTTTTTCGACGGAAAAAAACTCAGGCATCCAGCATGCCCGAATGTCCCGGCTTTGCACCCATGGCGACTGGCACCGATGGACTGACAGGCATCTTCAATGACCTTGACGCCATGATGATTGGCGACATCCATGATCGTCTCCATGTTGGCGCATTGGCCGAAAAGATGGACGGGAATGATTGCCTTCGTGCGTGGTGTGAGACGTCGCTCGATCTGGTCGGGATCCATGGTCAGGGTGTCCGGTTGGATATCAACGAACACGGGTACGCCCTGCAACCGCGAGACGACCCCGGCCGTGGAAAAGAAGGTAAACGGTACGGTCAGCACTTCATCGCCGGGTTCCAACCCCACTGCCATTAACGACAACAGTAAGGCATCACTCCCTGAGGCCACGCCGACGGTATACCGACACCCAAGATACGCGGCGATGGCCGTTTCAAAATCCTCGACCCGTTGACCGAGTATAAAACCTTGCTCGTCGCAGACCGCCTCAATGACCGACAGCACATCCGAACGGATCTGCCGAAACTGCGCCTTTAAATCCAACAACGGGACTTTCACGGAAGACCGTACTCCTGTTACCACACAGACAAGGGGGGGCAGGTAAAACCGGGACGTCTATTCAAGCACACGGACAAGGAACGGGCAAGTTGGACCGATCACCGCCATCCTGACACTGGCGTTCCCGTTCCTCCATCATCGCCGGATGGGCACCTCGGCGGCCGCAACCACTGAGCACAGAACAAAACCAGGCACAGCGCAGGTGCCGCGTTGCAGAATGTTTTTTGCCATTGTCATCAGGTTCCCCGCAGTTCGTCTGTACATCTTTCTCCGTGGTCATCGCACCTGGCTGCTGCGACAGCGTATTTTTTGACTCCTTCAGCACCAGCATTTTATAGTGCATGATCTCATCAAGACACCGTGGCATCGTCACCGTCTGCAATACCCCGCACGCGAAAGACATGAAACACGATGCCGAATTCAAGCACCGGCATGAGAGCGGTGATTGTCACGGCGAACAATGCACAGGGGAACGGCTCCCCTTTGCACTGTCTTGGCGATCACCATGGAGAAATGACTGCCGATCAGATCGTTTCTCGCCAAGCAGCAAGAGAGCGTGGGTGGTTTGTACACTCAGTCGGACTCCATGGTGTAATCCGAACGTGTCACACGGCCGGAGACTGCTGGAGCAGGCACGATCAGAGCAAAGTGCGCATAAGGCATACACGATGCCCCGTTTCTGTTGTATTCGAGACCGGTTCCTGACAGCAACACTCGTATGACCAAAGAACACGACGTACTCTGCCAGGCCGTCAGACAGGCCGGACAGGAAGTCCTGAAACAATCCAGGGAAGGGTTTCAGATCTACCGCAAAGCTGATTCTTCTCCGGTGACGTCAGCCGACCTGGCGGCCAACGACATTTTGCATCACGTCCTCACCACCGCGTTTCCTGATGACGCGTGGCTGTCCGAAGAAAGCCCGGATACGCCTGGACGCCTTTCACGGCCCAGGGTCTGGATTGTGGATCCGATTGACGGGACAAAATATTTTATCAAGGGCCTCCCCCAATATTCGATTTCCGTGGCACTCGCCGACCACGCGCAACCCGTCCTGGGCGTGATCTATAATCCGGCCACCGACGAGCTGTTTTCAGCCATTCACGGCCACGGAGCACGCCTCAACGGGAAACCAATTCCCGCAACAGACCGAATCAGCGGCCGGCTCTCTATCTTAGTGAATCCCACACGCCTTGGCAGCAATGAGTTGAAACCGTTCACCGGCAACGCCCATCTCCACCCCATGGGATCCATCGCCTACAGTCTGGCATTAGTGGCGGCTGGCCATGCCGATGGCACGGTGAATTTTGACCTGCTTCATGAATGGGATGTCGTCGCCGGATGGTTGCTGGTGAACGAAGCCGGTGGGACAACAACAGACAGCCACGGGAACGTCATTGTCTACAATCAGACGAATCCGCTGGTGCGAGGAATTTTTGCGGCACGGCATGGCATGCGACAGCCATTTGAAACATTGATCGCCCAATGCACCACATCGCCTTTTTCCCCGGTCGAAGGAGAAGGCTGATCCCTCATACTCTGTCCTCTGTTCTCGCGTTCCCTTCTTTCGACACCGCCCGTTCCATTCCCTCAACAACAGCCGACCGGGCTACGGGATTCACCCGAATAACCGAGGCGCAACATTATTCCACGGTCACGCTTTTGGCCAGATTCCGTGGGCGATCAACATCAATATTGCGCAAGGCCCCAATATGATAGGCCAGGAGCTGCAACGCGACTGTCAAGGGAATGGCTGACAACAGCGCGAGCGTATCGGGAATCGTAAAAACACAGTCGGCTAAGGCGTCCAGGTCATGGTCCCCTTCACTCGTGAACGCAATGACCGGAGCGTTCCGTGTTTTGACCTCCATGAGATTGCTCACCGTTTTGGGGTACAGCCGGTCCCGAGGAGCAAGGACCACGACCGGCATGTTTTCGTCAATCAGGGCAATGGGACCATGCTTCATTTCTCCAGCTGCATAGCCTTCTGCGTGAATGTAAGAAATTTCTTTGAGCTTGAGCGCACCTTCCAGCGCAATCGGGTAATGAATCCCGCGCCCAAGGTAGAGGAAGTTGTCTTTCTGGTAGAAACGTTTCGCCACTGACAACAGTTCAGCATCCCGTTTGATGACATGTTCAACCTGTCCGGGCAGGGCCAGACACTGATCCAGCCACCATTGGCCCTTGTCCCTGCTCAAGACATTGCGTCCCCTCCCGATGTGTAAGGCCAAGAGGTACAGCGCGATGATCTGTCCTGTGAACGCTTTGGTGGAGGCCACACTGATCTCCGGACCGCACCGTGTGTACAGCACGCCATCGGATTCCCGAGCCATCGTGCTGCCCACAACATTCACAACGGACACGACATAGGCTCCCAATCGTTTGGCCTCTCTCATGGCACCCAGCGTATCCGCGGTTTCTCCCGATTGTGAAAGGGCAAGCAAGACATCCCCTTTCCGAACCATGGCTTTCCGGTACCGGAATTCCGATCCGATATCAACTTGGACCGGTTTGCGAATCAGTTCCTCAAACAGGTATTTCCCAACCAAGCCGGCATGCCAGGACGTGCCACAGGCAACAATCCAAATCTGCCCGGCATTCATCAAGGCATCCGGCGGAATCGTGACATCTCCTAAATCTGCTTCCCCTTCGTCATAACGATATCGTCCCCGCAGCGTATCAAGAATGGCCTGGGGCTGCTCGTGAATTTCTTTGAGCATGAAGTGCGGGTATCCCCCCCGTTCCGCTTCCTCCGCGTTCCAGTCAATGGCAACCCTGTCCCTGAAGACCGGTCGCCCCTCCCGATCAATCGCGGTGATGCCATGTCGCGTGACAATCCCGATATCGCCGTCTTCCAGAAACATCACATTCCGGGTATACGGGAGCAATGGTGTGACGTCGGAGGCCAGAAAGGACGCATCCTGGCTTTGTCCCAGCACGAGAGAACATCCCGACCTGGCTGCGACCAGCGTATCCGGATCACTTCCACACAGACCGGCAATCGCATAACTCCCCCGTAATTCCTGCACGGTGGCCAGCAACGCCTGCGGAAGAGATCGTCCTTCGGCCATGGAACGGGCCAGCAAATGGGCAATCACTTCGGTATCCGTCTCGGACTCGAAATGGTACCCATCGCATTCCAGCCGCTGTTTGAGGACCAGATAATTTTCAATAATGCCGTTGTGCACGATGACCACGTTGCCGGAACGATGCGGATGGGCGTTGTCTTCGGACGGTCTGCCATGCGTGGCCCACCGCGTATGCCCGATCCCGGCAGTCCCAACAAGATCTTCCTGTTTCAGGGCTTCCTCTAAATTCCGCAGTTTGCCAACGCGTTGACGGACCTCAAGACGGCCGTGTTGCAAGACAGCAATCCCCGCCGAATCATACCCCCGGTACTCCAGGCGCCTCAGGCCATCAATGAGCACGTCGGTCGCGTTGGCATGCCCTATATATCCGATAATGCCACACATACAGCCTCGTCCCTCCGCTTCCCGGAAGATTCAGTACACATGGCACGTCCCTGATGCACAGGGACGAATCATCCAGCACATGTTTTCTGACCCGGGTCAGACTCTGGCTTGTCCCCCGGTTCTGGAAGAAGACTGGGATTTGTTGGGAAACGATGATCGGACAACCGTTTGAGCACGAGATCGACGACGGGACGCCATTGTTTCACGGTTGACCTGCGGGCTCCGTGTCAAGGCAATGGCATCAGACGGAACATCTTGGGTAATCGTCGATCCCGCACCCACGACGGCCCCTTTCCCCACCGTGACAGGAGCGATGAACTGGGTGCCGCTGCCAATGAACGCGTCATCCTCAAGAATGGTCCGGTGCTTTTGGTATCCGTCATAATTGCACGTGATGGTCCCCGCCCCGATATTGACCCGTGTTCCAATGGAGGCATCGCCCAAATACGTCAGGTGATTCGCTTTAGAATCGGCACCGAGCTCCGTATTTTTGACTTCCACGAAGTTCCCGACCCTGGCACGGCGTCGCAGAATCGTCCCCGGGCGAAGGCGTGCAAATGGCCCGACCGTGGTTTGGTCCTCGATCACTGCGCCGTTCATCAACGAATGGTCCTCAATGGTCACCACCTTCCCCACCACGCTGTTGGTCACCCGGGACCAGGAGCGAATCGTGCAGTCAGCACCGATTGTCGTGTTGCCTTCCAGCGTGACCCCGGGGTAGAGCACGGTATCCCGTCCTATCGTCACACCATCGTCGATAAACGTCGTCTCGGGATCAAGCATGGTCACGCCCTTCCTCAACCATCGTGTCCGAATGCGTTGCCTCATGACCCGTTCGGCACCAGCAAGTTGTTGACGACTGTTGATCCCCAGGCATTCCGAGGCATCAGACGCACGGACTCCGATCACCCTGCATCCCCTGGTCACGGCCAGGCCAATCAGGTCAGTCAGATAATATTCCCGCTGGGCATTATGAGGCTGGATCATCTCTAATGCCTGAAACAGGAACGGTGTGTCGACCACATACGTGCCGACGTTGACTTCCCGGATGGCCCGTTCAGCATGACTGGCGTCCCGTTCCTCCACCACGTTGACAATATGCCCGTCCCGCCCCCGCACCACACGCCCGTAGCCTTTGGGGTCGGGCAAACAGGAGACCAACATGGTCAACGTGGCATTCGCATGTTCATGGCGGGCCACCAACCGTTTGATAGTCGCCCGTGTCAACAGAGGAGTATCCCCGTTCACAAGAAGACAATGCCTGGATACCGCCTGCCCCTTGTGCATCAAAACGGACCGGGTCTGTCGTACCGCATGGGCTGTCCCCATCGGACGCGCCTGCAGGACAGTTTCGCACGGACCGCATGTTGATTGAGACTGTTCGAGAAACGCGCGCAACCATGCAGCCTGATGCCCGACAACCACAACGACCTGTGCATCCGCAACATGGCGGGCTGCCGCAACCATATACCAGATCATGGGACGCCCTGCCACCGGGTGCAGGAGTTTGGCTGTTTTCGACCGCATGCGGGTCCCCAGACCCGCTGCCAGGACAATCGCTGATACGTTTTTCATGGCCTGCCCTGTCCGTTGACCAGTTCGTCACGTGGCGAACATGCGAACGACGAAGACGTTATCCTGTCCCGGCTTCGACATTCCGTTCAAGAACGGGGGAGGTGCCTTGGGCTGCAACCGTGGGTGCTTTCACCGTCCTGTTTGAGGAATAGAGCCCTCCCGACACAATCAATTTCATGGCTTCCTCCACGCTCAAATCCACGGCGACCACTTCCCGCTCCGGAACCAGCAAAAAGTACCCCGAGGTGGGATTCGGGGAGGTGGGAACGTACACGTGAATCAGGGGTTCTGACGCAGACGCCTGCACGGCCTCTCTGGTCTCCCCAGTCACAAAGGCCAGGCTGTAGTTCCCGTCCCGCGGGAATTGAATCATGACCACCTTGTTGTACTTTGTCCGCTGCGGAAACGAGAGAATATCCATCATGGATTTCAGCGTCGCATAGATTCCATGGACAATGGGCACCCTTTCCAGAAATTCCTCCCAACGTCTGACCAACTGCCCCCCAATATAATTCGTCGCCATAAACCCTGCGATGATAATCAGCAACACAAGCGTCAGAATGCCCAACCCCGGCACGTAGTACCCTTTCGTGACGACGTCGGCCAGCATGTTGCCAAGAATGCTGTCCACAGCGACAAAAAGCGTTTTGAGGATGAGCACCGTACCCCAGATAGGGATCACGACGAGCAGTCCAGTGAGAAAATAACGCTTCAACGTGGAACCTTTCCAGCCGCGGATGGGAAACACAGACATGCCGGCCTCTGCACACACACCGAGCGGACTTTGGCAACAGCATCAGCCCGTAGCCCGCGCATCACCTGCTACTTGCCTGGATGGTACAAGCATACACTGTTGGCTTCAAGCCTTATTATCGGGGACAGATTTTACATGCAATACACAAAGGCCGTTCGTGCTCGATTGTTAAGGTACCGGACTTCCGGAGAGAATCCCCTATGATTGCGAATTCCAACGGGGTCGTTTACGATGCACCGCGTGGCCAGTCAACAGACTCAGAAGATCGCGTTGAAGGCCAGTGCATCTCGTCGGAAAGGTCTCTTTATCACCTGCGAAGGCATTGAAGGCAGCGGGAAATCAACCCAGGCCCGCGCACTGGCTCGCTATCTCCAGTCCAAAGGATGGCAGGTGCTGGAAACACGCGAGCCTGGGGGAACCCCGGTGGGGGAATGGATTCGCGAGATGTTTCTCCGTCCGGATCGCAACTGGCACGCAACGGACCCCTTCACACCTGAATGCGAAGTGGCCTTAATGCTGGCAGCCCGCAGTCAACACGTGGTCAATCAACTGCTGCCTGCCCTGCAGCAAGGGGCCATTGTCATATGCGACCGGTTTTCCGATTCCACGCTGGCCTACCAGGGATTCGGCCGCGGCATCCCGTTACCTGTTCTGCAACGTCTCATCCGGTGGGCGACGCGGGGCCTGACTCCTGACGTGACGTTTTTATTCGATCTGCCTGTTTCCCGGGGATTGCAACGACGTTGGCACGATGCCGATCGCCTGGACCGCGAACCGGCGGCCTTTCATCAACGGGTTCGGAAAGGATTTCTGACCCTGGCCCAACAACACGCGCGACGTATTCATACCATCAATGCCGACCGGTCCGCCCGTACGATTTCCCAGCACCTCATCACGCTGCTTGAGCCCCTGCTGACAGACGGGCTGCGAACACGACGACTGGTCATCAAACGCCTGTAACCACTTCGACATCCATATGCCATTTACAGACATCATCGGTCAGGAAGAACCGAAACGGCAAATCCGGACCGCGCTTGCGCACGAGACCATTGGCCATGCCTACCTCTTTTGGGGCGATGACGGTATCGGCAAACGCCTGACGGCGATGCGATTTGCGCAAGCCCTTTCCTGCGACGCGGTTCCGTCGTCGGCACAACCGGACTCGTGTGGAGACTGCCGAGCCTGCGAACTCATCGCATCCGCCGCCCATCCCGATTTCCTGATCATTGAACCAGAGCGAGAGAAAGCTCACCCGCAAATCAAAATTGACCAGGTGCGGGAAATTGAACGCCACATGATCTACCGTCCTTTGCTGAGCATGCGCAAAATCTGCGTGATAGACGATGTCGACCGTCTCACGGTCAGCGCAGCCAATGCCCTGTTGAAAACGCTGGAAGACCCTCCCGAACACAGTCTGTTTATTCTGGTGACCAGCCAACCGTATCGTCTGCCGGCCACCGTGCGATCCCGCTGTCTGGCATTGAGATTCTCCCCCACGACCTCGGCGCAATGCGAAGGCCTTCTGGCCCTGCGACGCGCCATGCCCCCTGAGGATGCCAGATTTCTTTCCCAAGTGTGCGGCAACCGCATCGGCGTGGCTCTGGAAATGGATCTTACCCGACTGCGTCACCAGCACGATCAGTTCCTGCAGTGCTGCCAGTCCGATACCCTTGCCCATCCCACGGCGATTCTACAACGGGCTGAAGCGGTGTCGAAAACCCAGCCCTTCCCGGACGTGCTTGACTGGCTGGCACACGGTCTCCGTGACCTCCTGCTGATCCGACTCGGAGCCTCACCGACCCTGATCTTACATCAGGCACACCACGCGCTGCTTCAGCAATGCGTGCAGGATAGTGACCTTGCAGACCTGTTCAGTCTTCTGGAATCACTGCACACACTGGAACAGGCCCCCCATCGCAATCTGAATCTCCAACTCTGCCTTGAGAATTTTCTCTTTCATGTTCATCGAACGATCCACCGTCATGCGGCCTGACACGACCTCCATCCTGCCACCCTGTCGCTGCCGCCCGAGTCGTCACGGCCACAGGGCATGCCCCATACATGCGGAAGCCGGTCATGTCTGAGTCTTTCTATATCACGACGCCTATTTATTACGTGAACGACGTCCCGCACAGCGGTCACGCCTACACCACTATCGCCGCGGACGTGCTGGCGCGATGGCATCGCCTGCACGGACACGACGTCTTTTTTCTCACCGGCCTCGACGAACACGGTCAAAAAGTCCAGCGAGCGGCGGCACAGGCCGGGATTGATCCCCAGCAGCACTGCGACCGGCTGATGCCACACTTTCGCAACCTTTGGGAGAAGCTCACGATTGCCCACGATGGGTTCATTCGCACCACGGATACCCGGCATCACGCCGTCGTCCGGCAACTGTTACACACCCTGTATGACAGACAACTGATTTATCGCGCAGACTACACCGGCTGGTATTGCACGTTTGATGAACGATTCTGGACGGAAAAGGACGTGGAGCAGGGAAACTGCCCGGACTGCGGACGGCCTGTCGAACAGCTCAGCGAAAGCAATTACTTCTTTCGCATGAGCCGCTTTCAACAACGACTCCTGGATCATATTGCTGATAATCCGACGTTCATTCGTCCGGAGTCCCGTCGCAATGAAGTCCTGGGATTTTTGCAAAAACCCTTGGAAGATCTTTCGATTTCCCGCCCGAAATCCCGCTTGTCGTGGGGCATTGACCTGCCGTTTGATCGGGACTATGTCGCGTATGTGTGGTTTGACGCCCTGGTGAACTATCTCTCGGGGCTTGAGTATCTCCCCCCCCGGCCTTCAGTCGATCGTTTCTGGCCCGCCACCGTTCATCTTGTCGGCAAAGACATTCTCACCACCCACGCCGTGTACTGGTCAACGATTCTCATGGCATTGGAGATTCCGCTTCCTCACACCATCTTCGCCCATGGATGGTGGACCGTGAACAGTGAAAAAATGTCCAAGAGTCGGGGGAATGTCATTGACCCCTACACGATGGTCAAACAATTCGGTGCAGATGCCTTTCGCTACTTTCTCCTGCGTGAAATCCCGTTTGGACAGGATGGTAACTTTTCACTCGAATCCTTCATTGGACGCATCAACAGCGACCTGGCCAATGGTCTGGGGAACCTGGTCAGTCGAACGGTCACATTGATCGAACGGTTTTGCGCCGGCACGGTTCCCTGTCCTGACCCCGCTGCATGCGCGGAACAGGAAACCGAACTGCAGGCTGCTGCCACATCACTCCTCCAGATCGCGATGCCGCATCATTTACGGTCGGATCGGATCGCGTACAACCGGGCACTCGAAGCTATCTGGAGCGTCGTACAACTCGGCAATCAATACATTGACAAAACCGCTCCCTGGGTCTTGGCCAAAGCCCCCGCACACGAGAAACGGCTGTCGACGGTGCTCTTTCATGCCGCGGAAACCCTGCGGTTTCTGTGCCTCGCCATTGCGCCTTTTATGCCGAACACCGCACAGGCCATGTCACGACAACTGGGATTCCAGTATGATTTTTCCCGGGCACTTCTCAAAAACCCTGTGGCCTGGGGCGACGGGCCCACCGCGACAACGGTGGTCAAAGGGCCGTCGTTATTCCCGAGAATCGCCATCCCCCCACAACACGGAGCTTCCATGGAACAGTCAGCGTCCCCACGTACAATGCCCTCAACGCCTTCGTCTCCCGAACCAGACAGCAACACATCGTCCGTTTCGCACTCGACGCAAGAAAGCGACTGCATCACCATCAAGGATTTTCAGAAGGTGCGGCTCAAGGTTGCAAAAATCATCGCCGCCGAACGCATACCCAAATCTGAGAAATTACTCAGACTGCGCGTGGACCTTGGCACCGAACAACGGCAGATCGTCGCGGGCATTGGCAAAACCTACAGTCCGGACACCGTACTGGGGAAAACGGTCGTGGTTGTCACCAACCTCAAACCGGCGAAACTGATGGGCGTCGAATCTCAAGGCATGGTGCTGGCCGCGGGGGACACCGACGTCATCAGCCTCGTCGCTCTGGCCGGAGACGTGGCACCTGGCACGACGGTGAAGTAAGCGTCCCCGTGTCCGGGCGCGACCGGGTCGCCGCATGTATTCCCGGAATGCCGTCAGCGTATCGTGTGCCAGGACATGGGCTCGAGCGGTGCAAACTCATGACATTGGAGCGATTGAAATGGGTCCTATTCTGCTGACCGGAGGAGCTGGGTATATCGGCTCGCATACAGGCGTCGAGCTACTCAACGCGGGCCATGACATCGTTGTCTTCGACAATTTTTCCAACAGCCACCCTGAAGTACTTGACCGGGTCGAACAGATCACCGGCAAATCCGTCCACCTCGTTCGCGGTGATATCCGTCATCAGGCAGAGCTTGAGGCAGCCATCACCACATATAACTGTCAGGCCGTGATACATTTTGCCTGTCTGAAAGCCGTTGGCGAATCAATGGAACGGCCACTGGAATATTATGAGAACAACGTGCTTGGCACACTGCAGGTGTTGCAGGCCATGCGTGCCACGGGCGTCAACACGCTGCTCTTCAGTTCATCGGCCACCGTGTATGGAGTCCCGCAATACCTGCCCCTCAAGGAAACACACCCGCTTTCTGCCACGAATCCCTACGCCAGATCAAAGCTGATTATCGAGGACATTCTCAGGGACCTCCATCGCGCCAATCCCGAGTGGCGCATTGGGATCCTGCGCTATTTCAACCCGGTCGGGGCGCATGAAAGTGGTTTGATCGGTGAAGACCCGCTGGGTGTTCCAAACAATCTCATGCCCTTCATCGCCCAGGTGGCCGTCGGTCGCAGGAACACCCTCCAGATCTGGGGCCGTGACTATCCCACACCGGATGGTACAGGTATTCGTGACTACCTCCACGTCGTCGATCTCGCCATCGGCCATCTGCGGGCCTTGCAGCATTTGGACACCCCGCAATGCCTTTCGTTGAACCTTGGCACTGGCACTGGCTACAGCGTGCTGGAGATTGTTCATGCCTTTGAAAAGAGCAGCGGCAAAACCATCCCCTACGAATTCGCACCACGCCGGACAGGCGACGTGGCCTCCTGCTATGCCGATCCCTCGCTGGCACTGGCCGTGCTCGGCTGGAAGGCCGAACGGACACTCGAACGCATGTGCGAAGACACATGGCGATGGCAACACCACAACATCCATGGATATCGTTCGTAACGGGGCAATCGCACGTAGGAAAGGCAGGCGAAGTCGCGGGCTTACGCGAACAAGCAATCCGACAGGAGGCGCCTGTTCAGTCTGGCTCGGATCACATCAGGCAAAGGCCAAAAGTCCAACAGAGCCGTCATGCGTGTAGGCAATCTATCACGAGGTCACAGGTCGCACGAGGCGCACGCCACCATCCCAAGGTCATTCGTGCTCCCTCACGCACGATAGACAGTGTAGCACGGTCTAATTGAACAGAATCGCGATAAGACAGGCCAAGGCAGCGAGGAGAGTAGCAAGTCCGTATAAAACCAGCACAGCACCACGATGGGAAAAGCCATGAGTGAGCAGGCCATAGTGCATATGGCGCTGATCGGCCTGGAGGAGACCCGCAAAATGCCGAATCCGTTTGAGACAGGATGTTGCTCTGTCTCGTCGGATGAGCCGCAAGATCTCGATCAAGCGCCTCGTCATGGCAAGCAGGGTGTCAAGGATCGGCACGCCCAGGACAAGCAGAAGAATGGCGATGGGCCATGATGTCGCGTCCGTGCGCGATCCCACGACAGCGGTCACGGCCAGGGTATACCCTACGATCAGACTTCCGGAATCACCCAGAAAAATCTTTGCCGGATGGAAGTTATGCCAGAGAAACCCAGCGACAGCTCCGAGCAGAACCAGCGGGACCAGTGCAGATTGCACATCACCTTTGAGAAGAAAGAGCAACGCGAACGTCCCTGCCGCGATAATGGCCAATCCCGACGAGAGTCCATCCAACCCATCAATCAAATTGAAGGCATTGGTCACCCCGATCACCCAAAGAAACGTCAATGGCAATGCCACGTACCCCAGTTGCACGGAACGGCTGCCGAATACCGACACATGGTCAAAGCCAATTCCCCACAGAATGGGAATCAGGGACGCGATGGCCTGGCCAAGCAACTTGAGGCCGATGGAAAGCTGCCACAGGTCATCCCAGAGACCAACAAGAAACAGGACGGTACACCCGAGAAGCAGGGGAACCAGAAACCCGGAGGCAACGGGTACATCAATCACCCCCCAGGTCTGCAGGCCAGGAACGGCCAGTACGGCCACGAGTGCCGAGGCAAACACGCCGACCCCTCCAAGCCGCGGAACAGGCTTGACGTGAATTTTCCTGACTCCCGGATGATCGAACAGGTCAAGCCGGATGGCTGCCTGACAAACAAGTGGAGTCAACAGAAACGAGGCCACTGCGGCAATGCCAGTAAGGAAGACTACATCTGAAAGCATGTCGGAATGCAATTCCCTCCGCGCATTAAGCAGATCTCAAAAAGAGAGGAGCTCCTTCCGCTCTCATTTGGGCAATGGGAAGACCGAGGATTCTTGACGACCTTGTGACATCTCCAGCAATTTTGCATCGGAAAGGAACCGGTACCAAAAGCCATACAGAACATGAAAAACAAGGCCTGCCTTGCCGTCAAGAAACCCCAGGAGCACCACATAACTGCACAGAAAAGAGATCAGGCATCGAAAAAATTTCGGAAATCTCGCATAGACGTTGTCTTTGATCCACTGCTGCCTCGCAGGTTGCACTCCCCAAAGAGAAGCTGGCAGCACGAACTGGGACACGTCTGATCTGTTGGACATCAGACAGGCATAGGTATTCGAATACCGGTTCACCTTCCCGACACGAAACGTCAGATCTTTCTGATCCCAATCCATGATATCGTGTTTCAACCAACCGGCCTTGCCCTCCAAAAGAACGATCGGCTCGTCCATGATCATGTCTTCGCAGTACGCTTTTCCGTTCCGCCAAAGTCTCAAAAGTCACACCGGATACCAGCCGCCATGTCGTATCCAGTACCCCATGAAATACATGCGACGCTTAATGTCAAACCCCGTACCGTCCGCCTCTCCACGAGAAGCAAGATCCGCAAGTTTACATGCCAACCCGGGGGGCAGCCGTTCATCGGCATCAAGTCGGAGGACCCAGTCGCCTTGCAGGGAAATGGTGTCAAGTACCCAATTGATCTTCTTCGCGCCCGGATCCCAGGTTCCCGATTCATAACGGTAGACTCTTTGGCACCACAGCGTTCCGCCATGTCCAGGGTGTTATCTGTACTGCCCGAATCAAGAACAATGACCTCGCCATTCAACAGCGTCAGGCTCTCCAGACATGCCGGAAGATTGATTTCCCCATTGTACGTGAGAACGACGGTTGACACTTTCGACAGCATGTGTTGATTCATCAACTCGCTTTGACCATCACCTACCTGCCCGCAACGGTGCGGGTATCTTAAAGAAGACCTCGACGAAATACAAAAAGCGCAAGCCCCCCAGGACATAGCCGGCAAAAAGACTGACCGCCAGGGTGAGAGTGGCAGGCACGTGATACCCTGGAATGGCCAAGGCCGCTCCCGCCAATGCCCCATACTGGCCCCCCCAAGCAGGACAAAGGGCCTCATCCGGTTTCCCGCCATACACAATGCCCTGAGTGTGCCAAACGGGCTGAGCCCGAGCACGACTCCCGTCATGGCCTGGAGTAACGGCACCACAGGCTCCCATTGCACCCCGAAGAGCATGGACCAGAAACCCCAATTGCATGGCCAGAGTCTGTCCCAGACTGTTCAAGCCGCGACCCGATGGCTGAAATCATTGCAGGCTAACCTCTCCGTCACCGGCACCATCAGGCCATGGGGAGCACCGGCCAATCGTCGCGCCTGGAAAGATCATCCTGCTGTTTTCTCACCAGCCATCCAGCCACATCCCGCGAAACCGGCAATACAGCGTTTTCCAATCATGCAGGAACAGTCACCGCAGGCAAAATGTGACTATGCCCCCAACAAAGACAAGACCCGATTGTGAACGAAGGAAGACACAACAGGAGCATGCCAAGCCGGCACCCACGTGCTACATCACCGTCATTTCCGTGCAAGCAGAATCCAGTTCGGTCATGATGACCGCGGCGTATCAAATCGTTCTTCCTGACAAGGGCGGGAAAATCCAACGGCAACCAACATCCAGAACAGGCAGGCTAAGCTTCCAGTAAAAAGGGAATTGGTGGAGACCTGATGAACGACCGGTCAACGTGGAGCAGCGCGGCAAGCCTGCCTCTTGTGTCACCCGCAACACAGAAAACGACATCTCCGGACCCCCCCCCACTCCCAGGAGCCCTGATATACCTCTCGAGATTTTCCCTGATCACTTCCCTCACTCCATGAAGGACATTGTCCGCACGGTGTGGAGCCGCGCAGGTCCCCTCAAGCAAGACATCGTCCGTGGAACTCCCATCACAATCGTCACATCAATGCCAGCATGCGCCCATTCCGACGCTGCTTTGACATTCCAGCACGAGCGGCCAGTCATCGCGTCCACACTCAGGAACCCGCTCACGACGCACAAGCCATCACCCACCAACGCCGGGAAGACTCAGTGGTTCTACACCGATCACTCGAACCGCTCATCCACCCTTCTCCCGTCAACACGACATCGACCTTACTCGCCGTTGCGGCAAGAGGCACATGCCCCGAATGCATCGAGGGACGTCCCCACAACACCGTTTCTCATCAAAGTCCATGTGCCATGAGATCATGCAGATGAATCATCCCAACGACCTTTTCCTGACGGCTCAACACGGGCAGTACCGAAATCGGTTTCGTTCGTTTTCTCATTTTTTCCAGGGCCAGGTACGCATTCGCATCCTCAAACACCCATTCCGGAGTGGCATTCATGATCTCTGGAATCGTCAAACTGAACACGTCCTGTTGTGACTCCAACACACAACGAATATCGTAATCTGTCACCAGTCCCAGCAACCGCTGCTCGTCATCGATAATCGAGACAGCACCGGCCCGTTGACGGGTGATCTCGGTAAGCATGAGCCGCACATCGCTTGACACGGGTACCACCGGGTTGGCAGCACCCGAGCGCATGATGTCACCGACGGTCAGCAGCAACCGCTTTCCCAATTGTCCACCAGGGTGATTGACAGCAAAGTCTTCAGGCTGAAATCCACGCAATTTCATGAGCGCCATCGCCAGGGCATCGCCGACCACCAACGCCGCCGTCGTGCTGCACGTCGGGGCGATATTGAGCGGGCACGCCTCTTCCTCGACTGAGGTGTGCAGGACGACATCGGCATACCGGGCCATGCGTGATTCGGGTCGAGCGGTAATGGCGAGGACTTTCGCACCGATTCTTCGTGCCACCTGAAGAATCGCGATCAATTCATCGCTCTCACCCGATTTGCCGACGGCCAGCACCACGTCGCCTTTCCCGATGATGCCCACATCGCCATGCATCCCGTCCGCACTGTGCAGGAACACAGCCGGTGTTCCTGTTGACACCATCGTGGCCGCAATTTTCTGCGCGATGATGCCCGATTTTCCCACACCCGTGACCACGATTTTCCCCTGACAAGACAAGAGACCACGCACAGCGTCTTCGTACGCAGATCCCACATGGCGCTTGAGTGCCGTGATCGTCCCGATCTCCAGATCAATCACCCGCCGAATTTCAGCCAGAATGTCCATGGGAATCAGCTCACATGGAACACGAATTTGGATCGCCTGTTCAATGAATGAAGACAGAGGAAACGGCTTTTAGCCTATCAGAAGCCGGTGCTGGTCGGGGTCGGAGGGATCTCCGGTATGGTGCCCACCCCGTTACGGAGTGCGCAAGCCACCAGGCATGACAGCGCGTTGCGCTGCAAACACCGCATGGACGTTTTTCCCCTGTGCGAAAAGCCGTTCTCTCGCCTGAGTAAACATCCGTTCAATCAACTCCCAATCGTGCACTGTCACACCATGGCCACCCAACACCTCCACCCATCGAGGATCCTCCCACACCGACCGTCGAGCGGAAGTATCCACCAGTGCTTCAAGCGTCTCCGAGGTCCAACCAGTCGAGGCAAAGCCAGCGGTTAACACCTCCGCCCGCTTCGTCCCGACTTTCGCCGCCAGCGCGGCCAACAACATGGCCCGCACACCGGGGTCAGGATTGCTGAGAAACACCGACTGATACTGAATCAGTGCATGGATGAGGCGATTGGCTTCCACACCGGACTCCGGCGGCAGGACGCCCGCCTCACGCATCACAGCCAGGACCGCCATCACCGATCCCACATGCGAAGCCGGTGTCCGACCGGACTGCCCGGATTGCATCGGCCGAGGTGGTGCAGGCGGAATGAAAATCTCATTGAGCGCACTGTACGACCCTCCTGGCCGCGGGCCACCACTCACCACATACACATGCCCTTCCACGGCAACGGCGCCCAAGCCGTGGCGTGCCGTTGGCATCGGCGCCATCGCGTCCCAACGATTCCATTGCGGATGGTATCGCTCATTGTGAGAAAACGTCCCCGCGCCGGATTCTCCCCCAAAGACGTAGATCCACCCGTCAACCACGCATGCGGCAATACCACTCCGCGGCATCGGCAGATCAGCCTTGGGAACCCATCGATTCGCGACCACATGATAGGCTTCCACCGTGGACAGATTGGCTCGATAATTGAGTCGCACACGGCCACCGATCGCGTAGAGTGTCTCCCCTACGGCGACGACAGCCAGATGATCGCGGGGTGTGGGCAACGGAGCCACCGCGGTCCATTGGTCAAGACCCGGGTCATACACTTCAACTGCAGCGAGATTGTCCCGTCCGTCATACCCGCCCACGGCAAAGATTTGTCCCTGCAAGGTCGTCACACCCAATCCACCCCGAGCAGTGGGAAGCGGAGCCCGTTCCTCCCACACCGCACGATCCGCATTGAACCGAAAGACGCGGTTGGAAGGGAGCCAGGCTGTCTCATCCGATTGCGTGAACCCGCCAACGACATACAGATCCCCGTCCACAACCGCCGCGCCGGCATGATGCACCCCGACAGGCAGATCAGGCATGTCGGACCAGTGATCGGTCCCCGGGTCATACCTTTCGACCCTGGCACTCACAGATGATTGCCACATCGTCCACAGATTCGATGATTCAAAACCTCCGACCACATAAATCTGCCCATCCACTGCGGCCGCAGCCACCTCGGTTCTGGCTGTCGGCGCCGGTGCCCCGGTCATCCAGTGCCCCATGTCGGCTGCCCGGATCTCGCCCATGGGCACCATCTGCAACAGGAAGGCCAGGAACCAGACATGCTGACGAACGCACCGACATACAGCTCCCCCCGCATAGTCGTGGCTGTTACGATGTCCGGCCTTCTCACCCTTCATTTGATCACCCGGTGGTGTCACCACACGGCAGTGCCGTGATGGATGGAACCGTTATCTTCCTTTTTCTTCCTGAGACAAGTCAAACGGTTTTTTGTCTCCCAGACCGAACCGTTGCGCCCAACGGACAGCCCCCCCCGCGGTGACCGATACAGGTGTTTGAAAACCCGCATGCTCGTCACTATAATCATGCCTCGCTCCACGACGCGTTGAAACACCATCGCGAGGCAACCGTGCTCGCAAAAGTCTTTAGCGCCGGGTTACTCGGTTTAGAGGCCCACCTGATTGAGGTCGAAGTTGATATTGGCTGGGGCCTCCCTCGATTTTCCATCGTTGGCCTGCCTGATACCACTGTTCGGGAAAGCCGGGATCGCATCCGCGCGGCCCTCAAAAATACCGGGTTCGCCCTGGCACCCAAAAAAATCACGATCAACCTTGCCCCCGCCGGCTTAAAAAAAGAAGGAGCGGGGCTCGAATTAAGCATGGCCGTCGGCATTCTGGTTGCCGAAGGTATCATTGACCAGGAAGTGGCCCGGCGATACGTGCTGGTGGGCGAGTTGTCTTTAGATGGGCGCATTAAACCCATCAGAGGGAGTTTGTCCATCGGCATGTTATGTCAACACCAGCGCCCCCTTATTCTTCCCATCGGGAATGCGCGCGAAGCCACGGTAGTTGAACATGTCGACGTATACGGCATGCACACGCTCACTGAAGTGGTGGAGATCTTAAACGGGAAGCAACCCCTGACCCCTTCTGTCCCGGCCCCTCGCCCCCTGGACCAGATCGCCCTCCACAGCGAAGACGACTTCGCGGACGTGCGTGGACAGAAGCAGGCCAAACGCGCGTTGGAAGTTGCTGCGGCCGGTGGACACAACGTTCTGCTGATTGGCCCGCCTGGTTCCGGGAAAACCATGCTGGCCCAGCGGCTTCCCGGCATCCTGCCGCATCTGCACCCGCAGGAAGCACTGAACACCACCCGCGTTCACAGCGTAGCCGGCACATTGCCGGCTGACCAGTCACTCATCACCACCAGGCCCTTTCGCACGCCGCACCACAATATCTCGGAAGCGGGTCTGATTGGAGGCGGCACCATTCCCAGACCGGGCGAAGTGTCCCTGGCTCATAATGGCGTGCTGTTTCTGGATGAAGTGCTGGAATTCAAGCGGTCGGTTCTGGATGGATTGCGACAGCCGCTTGAAGAGGGGACCGTGACCATCACGCGCGCCAACGCTTCCATGCAATATCCGGCAAGATTCATGCTGGTCGTCGCCATGAACCCCTGTCCTTGTGGCTATTACGGCGACCGAACACGGGCCTGTATCTGCAGCCCGCAACAAATCCGACGGTATCGGGGACGGCTGTCAGGCCCGCTCCGCGACCGACTCGACATTCACATGGAAGTCCCCGCAGTCCCCGTGTCGGACCTCGGACACGATGATCCATTCGCCGAACGCTCTGAAACCATCCGGAAACGCGTGACAGACGCCCGTCACATCCAGGCACGGCGGTATCGCGCCAACAAGTTGCTGACCAATGCCCAACTCAAACCCAGACATATGAAAATGTATTGCCAGATAGACCAAACCGGCCAGAAACTGCTGGAACAGGCCGTGACACGACTGGGGCTTTCCGCAAGAGCCTATGGACGCATCCTTCGCGTTGCACGAACCATCGCAGATTTGGCAGACTCACCATCGATTGCCTCTTCACACCTTGCTGAGGCTATCCAATACCGGAATCTGGACCGGACAATGGTCTTCTAGCGAAGAGTGAACATGCAAACAGCACGAGCATTCTGCTGGTGGTTCATGCTGGGATCGCTGATGGCGTTCGCAGTGCTTCTGATTCAGGGAGGCGTTCGGGATATCCTGCTGGCTGGCGGGCCGATTTGGGACAGGAGCAGAATTGCGTTACTGACTCCGGTCCTCGGGGGAGGACTGCTGGGTGGGTGTATTGCACTGATGCTCAATCGCATTCGACAAACCTGATCGCAGTTTCCACACCACACACGTCATGGATATTCAGATTGGCCCACATCTGTACCGCAACAGCAACGGCATCATCGAAGTCGAGGGCGTCCCGCAAATCGAATGTGAGCCACATCCGTCGGGTGGGTTTCCCAAAATCAGTTTTGCGCTGTTTGACTCGGCAGGGAAAATGCCCGCGAAACTCGTGAACGGCTCACTGGCAATCAACGAAGGGCGTGCCTATGCCCTCGAAAGACATTCGAAAGGCCTGGTGATGAGGCACCATGAAAGCGGGAAGGACATTCTTCATATGGTGCTTGAAGAAGACGGCCGTCTCGTGATTGACAGGGGCGAATTCTACACACTGAAAGCCCACCTCCTGACTATTACCCCTTCGGAATGGACCCTCGAAACAACCACGGGACAGAAGGGTGAAACCGACCTCAAAGGCAAGGCAGTGTCTTTGGGGTAAGTACCGTGTCCACAGCAGGATAGATCCCCCCCGGGACAGGAAACGACCCGCACGAAAGGGGGCAGGGGGCATCGTCGCATCTCCACGATCTGACCTGACCTCACACTCCCAGGACTTTCCCAATACGATGCGTCGCCTGTTCAATGTCGGCACTGGACACATCCAGATGCGTGACCGCGCGGAACCGATGCTCGCCCACGGCATTCAGTAACACCCCGACGTCTTTCAACACCTGCACGATCTCCCCGGTCGAGCGGTCACTGCCCACGACTTCAAACAGGACGATATTGGTCTCAACCAGGTCGGGATCGACATAGACCGCAGGAATCTGCTGCAACTGAAGGGCGAAGTGTTTAGCATTGTCGTGGTCTTCCTGCATCCTCGTGATGTGGTGATCCAGAGCATAGAGGCCGGCGGCGGCAAGAATGCCGGCCTGCCGCATGCCACCACCGAACATCTTGCGCAACCGTCGCAGCCTGGCAACCCGGTCGTGAGTCGACACGATCACCGATCCAACGGGAGCCCCCAGCCCTTTCGACAGGCAGAACGACACCGTATCGAACGGTTGCGCAAACGCGGCGGCCGACACACCGGACGCGACCACCGCGTTGAACAATCTCGCGCCATCCAGATGCGACGCGAGACCCCTGTCTCCGGCCACACGCGTGATCTCCTGCATCGTGGACAAAGGATAGACAGCCCCTCCGCCAACATTGTGCGTCTGTTCCAGACACACCAGTGTCGTCGGTGGATAGTGAATGTCATGAGGCCGAATGGCCTCCACGACACTCTTCGCCGCCAGCAGACCCCGATCCCCTTCAAGACAACACACCTGGACCTGCGACAACGCAGAGGCCGATCCGCCTTCATAGCGAATCACATGTGCGGTCTTTTCCGCGATCACTTCATCGCCCGGACGCGTGTGAACGCGAATGCACAGTTGATTCGCCATCACCCCGGTGGGGACAAACAGCGCAGCTTCTTTCCCCAGCAAGTGCGCAGCCCTGGATTCCAAGGCATTGACTGTGGGATCTTCGCCATACACATCATCCCCGACCCTGGCCTGAGCCATGGCCGCTCGCATATTCGGAGTCGGTCTGGTCACAGTATCGCTTCGCAGATCAATCATGATCGCAGCCTCCCGGGTCAATGAACGGTGAACCTACGTTTGACGCACGTCATCACCCTGCACCTCAACCGTCAGCCCGGCTTCTGACACCACCGACTGAATCTGCCGTGCAGACACAGGTCCCGTGCGAAGCATGACCGGTTTGTCCACCACACTCAGCAGGGTGGAAGGCCGATGCCCCGGTGCAGGTCCCGTATCAAGAATCAAATCAATGTCATGACCCAGTGATGCCTGAACCTCCCTGGCCGTGGCACAAGGCATGGCCCCGGAGCGATTCGCGCTTGTCCCCGTCAATGGTCCCGTGTGGCGTAACAGTGTCCGCAGGAAGGCAGGTGCAGGTTCGCGAATCCCAATGGTGCCTGTTCCAGCTGTTAACGCGTGAGACACGTGCGTGTGCGCGGGGAAAATGACGGTCAAAGGCCCGGGCCACCAGGCATTCAATACCGCCTCCGCCCATGAGGGGACCACATGGACCAGGGCATCGAGTTGAGTCCGGTCGGCAATCAGCACGAGGATGGGCTTCCCGGAAGGTCGCCGTTTGACCTCGACCACACGATCCAGGGCATGCGCGACGGAAACCGAGGCAGCCACCGCATACGTACTTTCTGTCGCGACCGCCAGCAGCCCGCCCTCCCGAACGAGATCCACGATCGGGAGCCAGAAGGAAGCAGCCGGCTGAGAAGGAACACGAAGGATTCTGGCCACGGAGGATGGCCTTTCACTGATGGATCGGGGGCTTACATCAAGACTCGTCCGGCAATATCGGATCGGCAATACCGTCCTTCAAACGCAATGCGTCCGGCAACGCCATATGCACGGTCACGCGCCGCCCGTAGGGAATCCCCCCAAGCAGTCACACCCAGTACCCGGCCTCCGGCCGTCACAACATCCTGGCCTTTCCAAGCCGTGCCGGCATGAAACACGGCGACGTGGTCATGCTCCGACAATGGCGGGATTCCAGTGATCGAGAGATCACGCCGGTACGCACCCGGATACCCTCCGGACGCCAGGACCACACAGACCGCGGCCTGATCGGCCCATTCGAGATTCACCTGATCCAACCGATGCTCCACTATCGCCTCCAGGATGTCGGCGAAATCTGTTTTCAACAATGGCAACACGACCTGGGTCTCGGGGTCGCCAAACCGTGCGTTAAATTCCAGGACACAGGGACGTCCCTCTGTCACCATAATCCCCGCGTACAAGACCCCACAAAAAGGACTGTCAATGTGCGCTAGCCCCTCAATCGCGGGATACAACACGGTTCGCACGATCTCGTCGCGCAAGGCCGGTGTGACCAACGGTGCTGGTGCATACGCCCCCATGCCGCCTGTATTGGGTCCGGTATCGCCCTCCCCTATCCGTTTATGATCTTGCGCAACCACCATGGGGAGCACGGTGTTCCCATCGACAAAGGCCATCAT
Source organism: Nitrospirales bacterium (assembly GCA_007570995.1). Taxonomy (GTDB): domain Bacteria; phylum Nitrospirota; class Nitrospiria; order Nitrospirales; family UBA8639; genus Bin75. Next base: position 15,335 of record RKSG01000055.1, on the reverse strand, counting down.
GGTCAGTTCCTCTCCCTGAAGGCAGTCTTCGATGACCACGTGCCTCCCGGCATCGCCGAATGCGTGATGGACCAGCATCGCCACCACTGCATCACGAGCCTCCTGTGCTGTCCGGGCCACCACGACGCCCTTTCCCTGGGCTAACCCGTCCGCCTTGACCACAACCGGAAACGAGCACTGTTCCAAGTATGCGAGCGCCGCCTCGACATGCTCAAAGACACGCGCGTCCGCCGTTGGAATCTGTTGACGTTTCATCAGGTCTTTGGCAAAGACTTTGCTGGATTCAATCCTCGCCGCATTCCGGGTAGGACCCACGACAGCCAGGTGCGCGTGCCGAAACATGTCCACCATGCCCAGCGCCAGCGGGGCTTCGGGTCCCACCACCGTAACATCAATGGATTGATCCTCGGCGAATTGTCGAAGGCCTGGCAGATCCGTGACCGCAATCGGCACACACGTGGCCAGTTGACTGATCCCGGCATTCCCGGGGGCACAATAGAGCCTGGACACACGAGGGCTCAGAGACAGTTTCCATACCAACGCATGTTCACGCCCACCACTGCCAACAACCAGGATCTTCACACTGCCCAACTTTCATGACCAGCGAGATGGTGCCAACGCACCATGCCCCATGTCTCACTGCACCAGTCACGTCTCATGCCTCAATGTCGAAAATGCCGCATGCCTGTCATGATCATCGCCAGATCATGATCATCCGCGGCCTTGACGACCTCACGGTCCCGAATACTGCCGCCCGGCTGAATCACGGCCGTCACCCCGGCCTTGGCGGCCGTATCGAGTCCGTCACGGAACGGGAAAAAAGCATCCGACGCCATGACGCACCCCTCGACAGGCAGCCTGGCTTTCATCACGGCCAACGCAACGGAATCCACGCGACTCATCTGTCCGGCCCCGATGCCAACGGTTTGTGCAGCACGGGCAAACACAATGGCATTGGACTTCACATGCTTGCACACCGTCCAGGCAAAGGCACAGGCGGCATATTCTGCCTCCGAAGGTGTCCGCCTGGTTGGCACCGGTAACGTTGTCAAATCCGGCAGGACACCGAGATCCCGATCCTGCACGATCAATCCACCGACCAGGGTTTTCACATCATAGCCCGTGCAGTGAGAGCTGGTCAGGGCACCCACCGTCAACACCCGCAAATCCTTTTTCCGTTGCAACTCGGCCAGCGCATCGTCAGCCACCCCGGGAGCAACGAGGACTTCGACAAATGTCGAGGTTATTTCCTGAGCCATGGCCAGATCCACGAGCCGGTTGCAAGCGATGACCCCGCCAAAGGCGGAAACCGGATCGGCTTCCCTGGCCTTCACATAGGCTTCAACAGGCGTGGTACCAAGCGCCACCCCACACGGATTATTGTGTTTGATGATGACCACAGCCGTCTCAACAAATTCTTTGGCCAGTTCCAGGGCCACGCTGGCATCCAGATAATTGTTATACGACATGGCCTTGCCATGGAGTTGGCTCCCCCGGGCAATTGAGGGCTCCGTCCCCCCAATTTCCCGATACAACGCCCCTTTCTGATGAGGATTTTCGCCATATCGCAAAATTTCTGCACGGGCACAGGTCAGCGACAGCTTCTGCGGAAAGGGCTCGGACGTCCCGTTGTCCGTGTGACGACTCAAATAATTCGCAATCAGGCCATCGTACCACGAGGTATGGTGAAACACTTTCCCGGCCAGTTCGAGTCGAAGCGACACGGGCACCGACCCGGATCGCAACGCCTCCAACACGCGACCATAGTCGACAGGATCCACCACCACGATCACGTCCTGATGATTCTTGGCAGCCGACCGAAGCATGGCTGGGCCGCCAATATCAAGATGCTCAATGGCATCCTCCAGGGTACATGCGGGATTAGCAATGGCCGATTCAAACGGGTAGAGATTGACGACCAGCAGGTCAATGGGCTCAATGCCGTGCTCCTTCATCTGTTGCACGTCCTCGGACCGACCGCGCCGACCCAATAACCCTCCATGAATTCTGGGATGAAGGGTTTTCACCCGCCCCCCCAGAATCTCAGGAAAACCCGTATGCCACGCGACGTCCGTGACCGGCAGCCCCGCCTCTCGCAAGGCGGTGGCTGTACCCCCTGTCGACAGAATCGTCGTCCCAAGTTCCACCAAGCCCTTGGCAAACTCCGCCACGCCAGTCTTGTCAGACACACTGATCAGTGCATGGTTCCATGTGCCCATTGCCCATCCCTCGATGCGATGTTCGACAGCAGATGAAAGGAAACACGAAAGCGGAGTGTACCAAATGCCTCGGCTGAACGGCAATGCAATGATGGGGAACAGCAGCAGGCAGAGGCGATGCCGGACCATGTGTTCCCTGCCACCAACCAGCATCACCCATGGTATGCCCGGCTCCCACTCTCAAGATGGAGGAAGGATTCTGTGCTCACCATCCCCGATTTTGCTATGATGCGCATCGGTGACACCTGCACAACACGACAGGCAACCCTTCAGCAAGCTGACCGGCCCATGAACACGACACCCTCACAAACCTGGACATTGGATCTCGGAGCCCGAGTCATCTCACCCACGACCGTGCACTTCAAAGTCTGGGCCCCCGGAGCTGATGCCATGAGTGTCAACATTGATACCGCCACATCCCGCAACCATCCTCTGTCTCCAACGCAGCACGGGTACTGGGAAGCAACCGTTTCGGGAGTGTCGGCCGACTCCCGCTACGCCTATGTGATCAACCACAACCTCGAACGCCCGGATCCGGCTTCGCGGTTCCAGCCCGATGGCGTCCATGGTCGCTCGATGGTGATCGATCCATTCGCATTCCCCTGGACCGACCATTCATGGAAAGGGATGCCCCTCGAACAGTTGATTATTTATGAACTGCACGTGAGCACGTTCACGCCGGAAGGGACGTTTGACGCGATCATCAACAAACTGCCCTATCTCCGCGACACCATCGGGATCACGGCACTGGAACTGATGCCCGTCGCACAGTGCCCGGGCGTTCGCAACTGGGGATACGACGGCACCTATCTCTTTGCCCCACAAGCCAACTATGGAGGACCCGATGGCCTCAAGCGCCTGGTGGACGCATGCCACGCGCACGGTCTCGCCATCATCATGGATGTCGTCTATAACCATCTCGGGCCGGAAGGTAATTACCTGGGAGACTACGGACCATACTTCACGCAGCGCTATTCGACTCCATGGGGACAAGCCATCAATTACGATGGGCCAGACAGTGATCCGGTTCGCCATTTTATCATCAGCAATGCGTTGTACTGGGTCATGGAGTTTCACATTGACGCGCTTCGACTCGATGCCATCCACGGCATATTCGATTTGAGTGCCACGCATATCTTGCGGGAACTGGGAGAAGCGGTCCGCGAGCAGACCGTTCAATGCGGGCGTGCCATACACGTGATCGCGGAAAGCGACCTCAATGACGCACGAACCATCACCCCCATCACGCAGGGAGGACACGGGCTGGCCAGCCAGTGGAGTGATGACTTTCATCATGCTCTCCACGGAGTCCTGACCGGAGAACGGGATGGATGCTACCAGGACTTCGGGAGCCTCGATCAGTTGGTAACGGCGATGACGGACCGATTTGTCTACTCGGGCCAGTACTCGGCCTACCGAAAACGTCGCCACGGCAATTCCGCCAGCGAGCCCCCCCCCTCCCGGTTTGTGATCTTTTCACAGAATCACGATCAGGTCGGCAATCGGGCACATGGCGATCGCCTCTCTACCCTCGTTGCCTTTGAGGCACTCAAGCTGGCCGCAGCGGCGGTCCTGCTTTCCCCCAACATCCCGCTCTTGTTTATGGGCGAAGAATATGGCGAGACCGCTCCTTTCCTCTATTTCATTGACCACGGGGATATCGCACTGATCGAAGCCGTACGGCAGGGCCGCCACGAGGCGTTGCTATCCTCCGGCTGGCATGACGCACCGGATCCACAGGCCCCGTCAACTCACACCCGTTCCCGGTTGCAATGGGGTGGACCGATCACGAAAGAACGGACGTGGTTGACTCAGTGGTATCACCGTCTCATCCAATGCAGAAAATCGGTCCCGGCTCTGGGAACGGGACACCCAACAGACAGATTCGACGTCCGGTCCGACCCCACAGCCCGGGTGCTGACCCTCTATCGAACGGGTCGGTCGGGGCCGGAGGCATTCGTTGTGCTGAACTTCAACCCCCACGCAACCAGCCTGTCGTTGTCTCACCCTGAAGGGCACTGGGAACTGCGACTCGATTCAGACTCGCCAACATTCGGGGGAACACACGACCGTCCCGCTCCACCCCACCTGACCGTGCCTTATGAGACAGGCCCGCTCCCACTTCCCCCCTGTGCGGTGTGGGTCTACACCAGCCAGTCCGTGTAAGTCCACCGAAGGCCGTGTGAAACGGGACACGTATACGGTCTCACGGATGCAGAGATCATCCCGCACACACCGCCACACGTCTGCAGAAGCCATCACGAAGGTTGGTGGCGATGCGTCATATCCGGTTGCACAGGGACTCAACCGTCGCAGGGTATACGGGAGCCGCGGATTCGTTTATACTTCGGAGCACATCAGGCGTAGACCAGACCGAGATCGTGTGTCGCCCGTGCTGCCGACAGGCCACCGCGACCCGCATCACGATAATCCACCTGAACATCCGTGAGGGTGACCCGTATGGTAAACACACCTGAACACCCATCCCCGCGTTCCCACGAGATAATCATGGATGGGCAAAGGCATCAACGCGTGCTGGCGTTGATCATGGCCGGCGGCAAAGGCGAACGCCTGATGCCGCTGACTGAACAGCGCAGCAAACCGGCGGTCCCGTTTGCCGGCACGTACCGCATCATTGATTTCGTCTTGAACAATTTCCTGAACTCCAGCCTGCTGGCCATGTACGTGTTGGTCCAGTATCGCTCCCAATCGCTCATTGAACACTTGCGCCGGGCCTGGCGGATTGGTGGCCTGAACCGGCAAACCTTTATTACGGTTGTGCCGCCGCAGATGAAAGGCCGTGGGAAGTGGTATGAAGGGACAGCGGATGCCGTGTATCACAACCTGAACCTCATCAGGGACTTCGCGCCCGACATGGTCGCCGTGTTTGGTGCCGATCACATTTACCGCATGGATCTCAGGCAGATGATCAAATTTCACGTGGACAACCACGCGGACGTGACCGTGGCCGCCATCCCGGTTTCGCTCCGACTGGCGAAAGGGCTGGGCATTATTCAAGTGGATGCCCACGACCACATCACGGGATTTCAAGAAAAACCCAAATACCCCAATCCCATGCCCGACAATCCACAGATGGCATTCTCGTCCATGGGCAATTACCTCTTTAACACCGACGTCCTGATCAAATCCCTGGAACTTGACGCGAAAAGCCCCGGCTCCCACGATTTCGGAAGAGACCTCATTCCCTCCATTATCAAACCCTACAACGTCATGGCGTATAACTTTTTAGACAATGTCATCCCGGGGATTCACCCATATGAAGAATGGGGATACTGGCGCGACGTCGGGACCCTGACTGCCTACTGGCACGCGAATATGGACGTGCTGGGGGAACACCCGACATTTGACCTTCGTAACATCAACTGGCCGATTCTGACGGATCCATCCGGTGCACCTGCCGCCAGTATTGTGCGATCCCAGTTAGACGATACGCTGGTCGGTCAAGGGAGTCTGGTGGTCAACGCCAGGCTGAAACGATCCGTCCTGGGCCGCAACGTCAGCATTGGCGAAGGAGCGGAAATCGAAGAATGTGTCATTCTGGATGGGACCATCATCGGTCCTAATACCAGGCTCAAACGTGTGATCGTGGATCGGTTCAACATGATCCCGCCAGGAACGGTCCTCGGCTATGCGCCCCCGAATGACAATGGCTTGCCCTGCACGGTGGACAAATCCGGCCTCATCATCATTCCGCGCGGACATTCCTATGGCGGCCGGGCCACGCCTCCCCTGAGCACCAGCTAACAGACCGACTCCACGCCGACGGGATCCGACACAGAAGGAACCTCGACACGATCAGCTTTGCGGGCACAGCACCGAAATGGTTTCCGGAAGAGAGACGTTCCAGATGCCGGTTCCCCGTTTCCCTCTCGCCACCTACCGACTGCAGTTCAACCGGCATTGTACCTTCACGCACGCCTCAGGAGTCCTGCCCTACTTAGCCGACCTCGGCATTTCAGATTGTTACACCTCGCCCTATCTCCGGACCCGCCCCGGCAGCCTCCACGGGTACGACATCGTGGATCCGACAACGTTGAACACTGAAGTCGGATCGGTTGCTGACTATCACGCCTTTACTAATGCCCTGAACATGCACCAGATGGGGCAAATCCTGGATATCGTCCCTAACCATATGCACATCGCCGGCCCGTGGAATCCCTGGTGGCAGGATGTTCTGGAACATGGCCCGAGTTCGCGTTACGCGCGTTTCTTCGACATCAACTGGACCCCGGTGACACGCGAGCTGCAGGGCAGGGTGTTACTCCCCATCCTGGGAGAGCCTTACGACCACGCATTGAGAAACGGCACTCTCACCGTCTGCTACCAGGCCGGTCGGTTTTTCATTCGCTACGGAGAGCATCGGTTACCCGTTGATCCTGTCTCGTCCATGCCAATGCTCAATCGGCAACTGGACACGCTGTGCGGCTCGCAGGATGCCGAATCTCCGCACATCCATGAACTGCGTGACATCATCGCAGCCCTCGCGATGGTACCAGGCCGAAACGAGACAGATCCCCAACGGGTCACCATCCGCTATCGGGACACTGCGCGCATTCAACACCACCTGGCCACACTCACCGACAGCAGCCAGACCATGCAGGACAGTATCAATGACACCCTCCGTGCCTGGAACGGCACACGGGGAGACCAGCCCAGTGTCGACAGGCTGGACTCCCTTCTTCGGGACCAGGCCTATTGCCTGACATTCTGGCGGTCAGCGGGAGCAACCATAAACTACCGCCGCTTTTTTGACGTGAACGATCTTGCAGCCATTCGAGTCGAAGACCCCGACGTCTTTCAGCACGTCCATCGCTATCTGTTCTCCCTCATGCAATCGGCAGCCGTACATGGCCTGCGCATTGATCACGTGGACGGCCTCTACGACCCCCGGCAATACCTGGAACACTGTCAGGAGCAGGCAGGCACGACACTCGGCCGGCCTGCCGATTCCAAGGGCCGTTCGTTGTTCATCATCGTGGAAAAAATTTTAGGAAAGGGAGAAGCCCTCCCCGGGAACTGGCCCGTTCACGGCACCACGGGGTATGACTTTCTCTACCTGCTCAATAACCTGTTCGTGGATGCCCGTCATCAACATGCGATGGACGCTGTGTACAGGGAATTTGCACAACCAGCGACCCCCTTTGACACGATAGCCTGCTCATGCAAAACCCTGTTCCTGGAAACCTCCATGGCGAGCGAGTTGCAGGCCCTCGGATATCAGATGCACCAAGTATCCAGACAACAATGCCCGTCCCCCGACTTCACCATGAACAGCCTCACGCACGCACTCAAAGAAATCATCGCGTGCTTTCCAGTCTATCGGACCTATATTTCCCCGCACGAAGACGCAGACATCAGCGACCAGGACCGGGCCTGCATGCAGTTAGCCGTGGCACAGGCCAAACGCCAAAACCCTGCGACTACCCACCGGGTCTTTGACTGGATCCAGAACGTCCTGCTCAAGGACCGGACCGCCGGGGAAATGCCCTCATGGGAATCCATCCGCCCGTTCATCATGAAATTTCAGCAGACGACCAGCCCGGTGATGGCGAAAGGCATCGAGGATACCGCTTTTTACAGATACAACCGTTTGATCTCGCTCAATGAAGTGGGCGGAGACCCATCGCAATTCGGCATTTCCGTCACCACCTTCCATGAACAGATGCGCAAACGCCAACAGCAGTGGCCGTTCAGCCTGTCGGCTACCTCGACACACGATACCAAGCGGAGTGAGGATGTACGGGCACGTGTCAACGTTCTGTCGGAGTTGCCACAGGAATGGGCCACACACGTCCGGCGATGGCATCAGCTCAACAGAAAGAAGAAAATCCGTGTTGAAGGCAGGGAAGCGCCGTCTCTTAATGAAGAATATTTCCTCTATCAGACGTTAGTCGGGGCATGGCCCCTGTCCTGCCTCGACTCCCACGCCCGCCGTGATTTCTGCATGCGCATTCAGGAGCACATGCTCAAAGCCATCAAAGAAGCCAAAGTTCACACCAGTTGGACCAATCCCGACGACGCTTACGAGCAAGCCGTGAGTCAGTTCATCCGGCACATTCTCGCACCAGACCCCTCAAACAAATTTTTAGAAGACTTTCTGCCCTTTCAGCAAACCATCGCCCGATATGGCATGTACAATGCGTTATCACAAGTGGCACTGAAAATTGTATGTCCTGGGATTCCGGACTTTTATCAGGGATCAGAAATCTGGAATCTGACGCTGGTGGATCCGGACAATCGGCGTCCGGTTGATTTTGAACACTTACACGACCTGGCGAAAACCACCCCGTCGGATGACGACATCACCGAAAGCGTTCTGCAGGGTCTCATGGAGTCCTACGAAGACGGACGCATTAAATTCTACATCACCCGCACGTTACTCAACTATCGCAAGGCCCACCGTGAACTGTTTCAGCAGGGTGATTACACTCCCCTTGCAACAACCGGCGCAAAACGTCACTATCTGTGTGCGTTTCAACGAACATGGGCCCATCAAGCGGTGATCGTCGCTGTGCCGCGGCTCATTCACGAAGTCACCCGGGACCCGGAGGTTCCGGCTCTTGGCCATACCGTATGGGGTAATACCAGTGTGGTGCTTCGGAACAGTAACCCAACCACCGGTTACCGACACGTACTGACCAACAAAAGGATAACGGCGCGGGCTGACAAGGGTGCCCCCACACTGGCCGTCGCCGAACTCTTTCAACAACTTCCCGTAGCCATCATGGAGCAAGTATGACCCACACCCGACAGCAAGCTGCGCCAGCCCCGCCCGAACCAGATGAAGCTCTAGGATGGGAAGGTCATGTCAACATCCCCAATGCATCGCTTGTCACCAAACTGCTGCGTAACTGGCCTGAGCTGCGAACAGGTCTGGCGTTCAGTATGGTGTTTGTGGTGGGCGCGATTGTCGGAGGTGCCCTGTGTACCTTGCTGGGATGCAGTAAAAAGACTTCAGGCAGGTGAAATCGGGTGTGGCATTGCTCTGGTTTGCTTGTCCAACCATTCGATGATGGCCTTTATGTGGAGAGATGGCAGCTGAAAATACTCGGCATCAATCCTGTTACCCACATCAACGTCCGAGTATTTCATGATGGAGTATTGCACGATTATCCCTCTATTCCCAATGAAAGCTTTTTGTACCTTTTCACCGCCACACACTCCCCTTTATCACTGGCAGATGGAAAGAGAGTCTGTTGGAAAACTCTTTCAAGTTTAGATTCGGGGGTGCCGAAATGCCATGATTTAACTCCAAAACGACAGCCTTTCACTCTTCGCCCATTCAATAAAAGCCTCTGCTATACCATCCGGTAACTCTCCACCGTGGTTATGCAGGTCATGGTCAACTATCAAATGTTCATTTCTATCTAACTTATCCAGCCCGTTCTCGTTTTTACGATAGACATAATCGCCAGAGTTATCTTTGCAGCCTTTCTCGCTGACAGCAAAGAAGATGGGGTAGTCATCCTTTTTCGGGCAAAGTTGTGCATCCCATTTTTGAACGAAGAGAACGCTGGTTTTGGTTCCGGTGTGAGGCTTAAAGGTGTTTTGATGCAAGCCGACAATGGCCAGAATACGTGCGCGTTCTGTGAGAAATGCTCGGATATGTTTGTCTGAAGTGTTGTTGAGCCGGCCTTGTGGCAAAACGATGGCCATGCGTCCACCAGGTTTAAGAAAGTCCAGGTTCCGTTCGATAAACAGAATATCCCGTCCGACTTTATTTTGTGCTTTCCTGCCGCCATCCTTGAACCCAAGTTCATACTGATGCAAAAGTCGGCTCTCCTTGATGTCGCCGGCAAAAGGTGGATTGGCCATCACCAGATCAAAGTTGAATTGCTTGTTTTCGTCTGGCACTACCCTCCGATTTGCGAGCCGCTGAAAGCCCCTGCCGTAGGTGTTGATCCATTTTGTGTCTTTCTCGGTTTTCTCGTTCCACCGCTTAAAATCCAATGCATTCAGATGCAGAACATTGGCTTCGCCATCGCCGGCAATCAGGTTGAGCGTTCGAGCGACACGGACCGTTTTTTCGTCAAAATCCATGCCGAAGACTTTCAGGACATCATCCTTTTCCTCAGGTCGTACTTCCATATTGCTGAACAGATGGCCTGTGAGCTGGAAAATGGTATGCACGGGAAACCCACAACTTCCAGAAGCGGTATCAATCATGTATTCGCCGCGTTTCGGATTCAACATCTGCACGCACATGTCAATGACGTGACGAGGCGTGAAGTATTGCCCTTTCTCGCCCTTTGCGGATTTGTTGACGAGATATTCAAAGGCTTCATCCACAACCAGCAGGTTGGAGTTGAACAGTTTGACATCCTGCAAACTTGACACACAGATCGCCAAATGGCTGTCCTCCAGTTCGAACTGAGCACCTTCGGGAAAAACTCCTCGCCATTCGCCTTTTGCTCTGTCGAACAGGTTTTGAATTTTCTTTTTCAGTTCGGTGTCTGTCTGTCCGGTATTTCTGAACTCCAATGTCCTGAAGCCATGATCTCCAACGCCCCTTACCGCATTTTGCAACGCTTCATAGTCCGTGCCGCCCAAATAACCGGGTGGGGTTTCGCTGTATCCGGGTAACGTGTCATGCACAGCCGTCCCCAGAACCTGCGTTACTAAATGGTTGATAACCTCTTTGTCAGCCTTACTCAAAAACTCATCGTACAGTTTCGTGAAAATGAGTTTGAACACTTCCTCGAAGACGTCCACGCCAGCATTGGCCAGGACTTCATCTTCCATTTCCAGGACAATGTCTTTCAGGGATTTTCGCTCCTTGGCCAGTTTGTCCTTGAGGACGAGGTCCTTCAGCGTGAATCGCTCGCCGACTATATCCGCGAGTGTCTGCTGGCTGTTTGGAATATCAGTAATGTCTTCAAAGTAGTTGGGATCTTTTCTGTGGTAGTAGGAGACTTTCCCGCCATTCGTCCATACGCCAATCGGTGCACCTGTGGCATTGCAGTATGAGCGGAGTTGGGCCTTGCCTTCTTTGAGTTGGGGCCTTTTGACTTCGATCACGATGTAAACCGTTTCATGACGATCCTTTTCAAAGACAACAAGGTCGGCCTTTTTCGTCTCCCTTCCGAAGGCAACGGGATGTTCACAACGCACCCTTTCCTTAGGGTAGCCATATTGCTTGACAAGTCTCGTGGCGAAGAGTTGGCGGACAATTTCTTCCGGTGTCAACTGCACGTCCTTGTCCCGCACAATACATTTTACAAAATGCGGGTTTTTAATTTTGGTCTCTTTCACAGAGACTTTCTTCATGACATTGGCTATCTCCTGTTGGTCAAACAGTACGAGATGATAATTGCTGTCTTTGAGTATCGCCTGGAGGATGTTTCCGTGTGTCATGACTGTTCCCTGAAGAGAAAGATGCTGAGGATTGCTTTTGAGTAACGCACGCTGACTCAACGCCAAGTGGTGGGTGGCTTGTGAAAGATTGCGAAAGCAGGCCTGCAACCGACTCGTTGCCCCGTGCATTCCCATGTCCAGCAACCGACCATGGGCGTTCTCTCTTCAAGATGAACGTTTCGCACACCCATCGTGCAGCTGGCTTCGTATTCTGTCGGGGATGGAGCCGGCGAGTGGGATTGAACCACCGACCTACGGTTTACGAAACCGTTGCTCTACCACTGAGCTACGCCGGCATGGGAAAGAAAATGTCGTGATGGGAGACAGCGTGTAAAGCCAAGAGCCATCTTATTGCCCCCAGCCCCAGGTGTCAACCGATTGCGTCAGTCCTCTGCCGTTGGCTACACGGGATGCCTGGCATGGTAGCATTCTGCACTGCTGGTTTGACACTGGATCCCTGCTTGCTGCAGGGATGACAGTGTCCGTCTCTCATCATTCCTGCTTGTTCCGTGTCATGCCATCGAAAGCAGGCATCCGGCGGGCACGATGGATGCTTCATATGAGGCAGCCCATTGAGCAATTGACAGTTTTTCTCCCGTTACGTTAGCGTGGCGGAGTGTTCTCTTTCAGCCGCCCATCTCCTGTGTCTCCCCTGCAGGGTCCTCTGTTCTCCCTGGCTAATGTGTTCTCCCTCATCAGATTGTCAAATCAAACGGGAACCCTCCTGCTGTTGTTTCCGTCCCTGTGGGCGTTAGTCCTGGCGTCTAAGGGTCGCCCCTCTGCTCTGCTGCTCTTCATCTTCACGGCGGGCGCATTCATCATGCGAAGCGCCGGTGTCATTATGAACGATCTGGCAGATCGTTCGCTGGACAGACAGGTAACCCGTACGAAAACCCGTCCGCTGGCCAGTGGCGCGCTTTCCCCCTTGCATGCCGTTCTCGTGCTTGGCGGGCTTCTTCTTGTCGCCGCGATCCTTCTGATCTTCCTGCATCCGCTGGCCGTCTGGCTCAGCCCAATCGCGCTAGGCCTGGCAATGGCCTATCCATTCGCGAAACGTTTTTTTCACATCCCTCAGTTTTTTCTTGGTCTGGCCTTTGGTTGGGGAGCCGTCATGGCCTGGGCCGCTGTTCGCCATCAACTCGACCCCGCTACATGGCTGCTCTTTGCCGCCACCATATGCTGGGCGCTGGCCTACGATACCATCTACGCATTGCAGGACCGCGAGGATGATCGTCGCATCGGGATCAAATCATCCGCCATTTTCTTCGGCTCCCACACGTGGGTTGCCGTGGGCATCATCGAGCTGATCATGCTGGGTCTGCTTGCGACGGCAGGTTGGCTGACACAGCTCAACTGGTCGTTTTACGGGATGCTGGCCGGATTGGCCGGATTCATGAGCCAGCAGGTCTGGCGTCTGCGTGATGACGTGACGCCCCCGGAAGCCTTCGCCATGTTCCAACACCACGTTGGAGTCGGACTGGTCATTGCAGGGGGAATATGGCTGGGGACGTTGTAACGGCGCGTTGAATCACGCTGTTCGTTCAGTCCGTTACTCAGGCGGAGGGACCGGATGATCAGGCTTTGGCGCACGCAGTGTCTCGAGATAGGCCGTCACCGCTCTGGCATCGTGATCATCGAGACCCAGGTTTGGCATTCGCGTGTGCTTTTTCACGCCTTGCGGGTACCGAATCCATCGATACACCCACGTGTCGTTGAGACGGAATCCGGCGCGATCCAAGGCAGGCCCGACCAGACCACCCACGTCCCCAATACTGTGGCACCCGTTACAACCGTACTGGTTGAAATAGAGGTTTTTGCCTTCTTCGGCCAGCTTGTGCTGCTCTGTTTCCGTCACAGTCAAGTCCGGGCGTGCCATGTGATCCATCTTGGGACGCTTCGAGAAATTCTCCCACGCCGCCTTGGCGAGCGCAAACCGTTCTGCCTCTCGTTCATAGGCTTCTTCTTCGGGAAGGACAACCTCTTCATACTCCTCGTCATCCTCATCTTCACTCATGTCGTCATCGCTCTCGTCCTCTGCCGCAGCTGCTTCGGCTTCCTGTTTCGCAAGGGCATCCTCCATGACCTGTCTGGCCTGATCGTGGTCAGACTGGGCAGCACCAAACTGCGACTCCAGCTGCGCACGCCGACCCTCGACATCAAACGTCAACGAGCCGCCATGCAGCGTGCGAACATAGCCGACAATGGCCCACAGTTCGTCTTCGGACAGGGTATAGCGAAAGGTAGGCATCGTCGCAACGGCGAAGTACTCTTCATCATCAAGCACGGATTGTAATGAGGTATCCCGCATCTCGCGGGAAATCGTGTTGAAAATTTCCTCGTCGGTAAAAGTCGACATCGCCGCGGATTCCGAGAGGTCACGCGGACGAGGATCCGGCATACGCTCCCAGTTAAAGCCTTCCGCCTGCTGTCCGGTTTCGCCATGACAATGCATGCAGTAATGACGATAGAGATGCCGGCCTTTCGAGGTTCGCTCATCCTCAAACATGGCACATCCGCCTGTCACCATCACCATGGCAACCACACCGGCAGCCACCCGGCCCAGGACCTTCCGCATAACTGATGCCCCTTTCACGCTGCGTTCCCTCTCCGGATTTTTCTCACCAGCAACCATTCAAAACCGGCGGCAATCGCTATCCCCAGCGCGACGTATCCGTAAAGGGAATTGTCGGGCGTCGGTTCGGCACGGACATACCACCAGGATGAGACGGCTTTCTGCGAGCCTTGCTCCTTGACGGCTCCATCAACGATCTGGCCGTCCCAAACGGCAAAGGCCACGTTCGTCCATTCACCGGGAGTGATTTGCACATCGTTCGCATCTTCCGTGTGCAGATGCCGGGAAAAGACCACGCGCCAGACTCCTTCCCGCCACGCTCCCGTGGCCGAGACGTCCTGGTGCTGTTGTGGCCGGAGTGTTTGAAATCCTTGCGCACTCATATCAGCGGCTCCGTCGGCTTCCTGTTTCCAGTACCAGATGTTGACCGGGCCACCTTCGACTTGCAGCATTTCCTGCCCGTGCGCAAAGTGGGCCATGCGCTCCCCCACCATAAACTCGAGGGCAGCGGCATCCGCAGCATCCTCCGACGGATCACGGTATTCCAGCAGGATGGCCACATCCTCGCCGTTATGCATGCCGCGAACTTTGACGGATTGCACCGTAACTTCCTGAATGCGATCCGGCCAATGTACTTGGGGAGCCAGTCGAAATTCCGACGGCTGAATCGTGTCCCACACTTCCGCATTCGGATTGTCGACGGGAAGCATCCCTTCGGTCAGGTGCAATCGAATGGCCACGCTTCCGGTGTCACCTTCCGGAGCCGGGTCACCAGCCGAGGACCAGGAGGCACCGAATCCCGCGACCATAACCATGGCTCCCAGCACGACCCTGAAAATTTTTTCACGTCCCATGTGCATACTCCCTGGGATGACTCACAACCGCCCCGCACATATTGGCACACCGTTGTCGCCCCCGAGGACGGCTATGACTAATAGTCCCATATGCCATCGTTGTCCAGGTCACGATCCGTCCCACCGCGGCCATAATCCCAGCGCCCATCGTTATCCAAGTCACGATCCGTCCCGCCGCGACCATAATCCCAGCGCCCATCGTTGTCCAGGTCACGATCCGTCCCACCGCGACCATAATCCCAGCGCCCATCGTTGTCCAGGTCACGATCCGTCCCACCGCGACCATAATCCCAGCGCCCATCGTTATCCAGGTCA
>RKSG01000073.1 GCA_007570995.1 Nitrospirales bacterium | reverse complement strand
AGTCGACCTGGTTGATGACGAGATAGTGGTCAAACGGTGGCACATAGCCCCGTTTGAAGAACTGTCCGTTCACCGTCGCAATCAGGAGTTGCAGGGTCATCGCGGTCATGCAACCAGCCAGAGGCTCTTGCCGGTGGCTGGCTCTGTTTCACCAGGTCTTCGGATCAATGGACGGCCACACCTGGTCCCGGGCATCCGGGGGGCTGTCATGGGAGCGCGCCATGCCACGCAGATCAGGTAATCAGGTGGTATAAATTAAAGTGGTCAAACACCGCCTTCAACTGCCGGTCGTTGGCCCGCCTGTTGTGTTCCCACAAGGTCTGCGCCTGGGATCGTCGAATATGGATCGTCGGAAAGGTCACGCTGTTGCACTGCGCCATCACGGCCCTGGTGCGGGCCAGCATGCTCATCGCCTTGAACCAGATGTCGTCTCCCGTGGGGCACAGGGTCATGAACACCCTGTCCGACAGTCGGGCATCCAGGGAATGCGGCGGATACCAGGTACCGCCGCCGCTGGTTGGAAAGATATTATAGGAAGGCCCCGACCCGTTGTGCTGGGCACTGTTGCAGAAGGGCCATTGATGGTAGGGACGCAGTTGACGGTCGCCGCTCTTGCTCATCACGCGGCCCCGGTAGGCGACAAGGCAGTCGGGATGTTGCCGGTGCATGTGATACAGCCGTTGCAAAAACCACTTCGGGCACATCATATCATCATCGAACGTCACAATATGGTGGTCGCCGAATGTCTCAACGGCATACACGAGTTTTTTGTAGGATTTGATATTCTCGTCGACAAAGCGAATGTCCAACCCCCTCGATTGCAGTTTGATCAAACTGGCAGGGATATCCGCCGCATCCACTTCGGTCTTCGACAACCACAGAATAATCCTGTCCGGCTTCAGGGTCTGATTGAGCAGGGATTCGATGGCCAGAAAGACGGTCGGCAGTCGTGCAGGATAACTGGTCAGGCTGACGAGCACCTTCAGCGCTCTCGGTTGGGTGTTCACCCCCGAGCGTCGCCTGAAGGCATGAGAGAGCCGGTATTTGAGGACATAGCCATAACTGATCCAGCGGATGACTCTGTGCATGATGGGGGGTTCAGGGCCTGGCCGAATGGTTCCACAACCGGTGTTTCCACAGCCAGACACGCACGGCATCGATATCCATGACGGGCAGCAGCAGGTAGTGAATATAGCGTTTGAGGTTCCCCCGCTCATGGCTGTGGAAAATCGTCTTCACGATCCAGCCGGCATTCACGATGCACCGCACGACATTGTGTCCCGTGTGCTTCTTCAGCTGCACACACCATGTTCTCATGGTGTGGTAGTTGATACTCGGCTCATCCAGTACCGTGTGCCAGGATTGCAGAAACAGTTTCTGCGCTCCGACGACACGGGTGTACCGGCCGGATATTCTATCGCTGCCCAGTCGGTAATACACATGACGGGACGGGCTGATGCGTGCGGGCAGACCCGTATTCCTGAGGATTTTTAACCACAAATCCCAGTCCTGCAACGCGTCCAACCCCTCGTGAATACGGCTGGCCCCGATATAGGATTTTCTGGTCAGACACAACGAAAACCCGCCCAGGCTGTTTTCGCAGGATAAATCTTTGATGCGCAGCTCCGTTGCCTCACTGGCACCGTGAGCCGGCCCGCCAGCCGGCCTGTGCTGATTGTCGCCATAGAGGTAAAAGAAATTGGTGCCGACGATGGCGCACCGATACCGGTTCAATAATTGCACTTGTGTCATGAGTTTATCGGGATGCCACAGATCATCGTCATCCAGAAACGCCACATAGTCTCCCCGGGCTGCATCAAGGCCGATGTTGCGCGCCCTGGCCCCTCCCAGGGTCTCCTTGAACGTCAGGACTGTCCAGGTCACCTGCGGCACGAGTGCCGTTGTCGCCGCCGCATGTCCCCCGGCTCTGGCCGGGAAACTGGTGGACTGCAGTTCATGGATCGTGTGCGCGGTCTGGTCACGACACCCGTTGGCAATGACAATAAGGTCAATCAACGGATAGCGTTGATTGAGGATGCTCAGGAGTGCGTGTTTCAACAAGGTCGCCCTGTTGTGTGTGGGCACAATCACGCTGACGACCCCGTCCTCTGCCGGCATCACTGGCTCCAATGCGTTAAATCCCGCCCAATCAGTTGTTCCAGCAAGCGAACGTCATCATAAAAATACTGCGTCAGCGTGCGATGCATGTGCGGCGCTAACGGAGGACGCGGTTCCACTTTCCTGTTGAGTTTTCGCGCCCCTTCCAGAATGCCCAACCCCTTGCTGATACCCGTGGCCGCTTTCAGTTTCCCCAACAGCCCTATCAACTGGTTCAGGGGACGGCAATAATGCACTTTGGCCGGATTATGTACCTCAAAAACCTGTTTGTGATTATCGGGTACATGCAGAAAATTCAAGACCGACCGGTACACGTTCGCGGGGGTGGCCTTGAGATCATCAAAGACCACCACATGCACCCGATTGGACGGGACCTGTTGATACAACCGCTGGATCTGTTGCCCCAGGCTGCAGATCTCGCCGTACAAAAGCTTTTTGACATCCGTGCAATGGCGTGGAATATGCCGGCCAGCCTTGCGCTGGGCTTGTAAATTCCAGGCTGTCTCAAAATCTGCCTCGCTTTCCGTCCAGGTGAAATACAGTTGATTGTGCCAGGAATACGCCATTTCAACAGGGTTTCGCACCATGACAATAAACACCGCCTCCTGGTTATAACGCAGAATGTTGGCCACCGCCTCGTGGGAATACAGATACCGCACCGAGGCCTCTCCGACCGCGATGTGTTTGTCGGACACCCCGTCAAACAGTGCCTGATAAGCCTGCAAGCTTCTTACGGTACGATCGGTGTGGTCGGTGTTGAAGTAATGGGATTCCTTTTCCGGGGTAAAAATACACGGATGGGCTTTCAACCACTCGTCCATGGACGTGGTGCCGCACTTGGGCGCGCCGATAATAAAAAAACGAGGTTTGCGTGTTTTCATTGCGGTTCAAGACTCCGTCACAAGAACCGTCCCGTGCAACCGTTCAGGTCTACAGCTCATTCTCATCAGAAGACAAGGCGGGGACGATGCCTCTGTCGCGTGTTTTGCCTTCCAACCAGGGGGGATTCCTTCCAACCAAGGCATTGCGCGTGCGAGTTGCCATTGCATCCACGCCTCACGGGGGACGTCCTGTGCGCGGATGATCGGATGA
>RKSG01000059.1 GCA_007570995.1 Nitrospirales bacterium | reverse complement strand
GAATCATCACCCATGATCTGCCCCCTGGCAATCTCACGATACCTGGCCAACCCGGTCTCATACGGGACTTTCTCCGCAGTGAGAGCCTGCTCCGTCGCACCAACCATGGAAATTTCCGGAATGGCATAAATGCCGATGGGAAAATGACGCGGCATGGGAGCCGCCTCGATCTGAAAGGCATAGCAGGCCGCCAGACGACCCTGCTCGGACGACGTGGCCGCCAGACTGGGGTAGCCTATCACGTCGCCAGCTGCAAAGATATGAGGGACAACCGTGCGAAAGTGCTCATCGACCGTCAACCGTCCACGCTCGTCGGCCTGCAAGCCCGCCGCATGCAGTTGCAACGTTTCCGTGGCCCCAACCCGACCAGCGGCAAACAATACGAGATCGGCCACTAGCTTTTTGCCCGATTCCAGATACATGACAGCTTTCTGAGGACTCCCCCCGGATAACTCCAGCCGCTCAACCGTTTCCCCAAGCCGAAAGGTGACATCATGGTTCCGCATCTGATGAATGAGCTCGTCAACGATTTCGGTATCCAGAAATTCCAACGGCCACTGACGCGCATCCACCAGTGTCACGTCAACACCGACAAGCGCAGCAAACATCGAGGCATATTCAAGCCCGATCACGCCCGCACCCACAACCATGATGTTCCGCGGAATGTGCTCCAGGGTCATCACTTCATCACTGGTGATAATCAGATTGCGGCTGCGAGCAATCCCCATGGGAGGAGACGGCACGGTACCCACGGCAATCAGACAGTAGCGCGCGCGAATCCGGTGCGTGACGCCGTCTCCCACAACTTGAACCGTGCGCGCATCGAGGAACGAGGCCTCCCCCCGAATCATCGTGATGTCATTGCGCCGAAGCTGTTGTTCGACGACCTGCCCTTCCCGTGCCATCACCTCGTTCACCCGCGCAAACAACTGGGTGACCGTTGGCCGGGACGTGTCGGTGAAGCCATGACGAGTGCGGAACTGCGCCGCTTGCCGGCCAAACGCGAGGATGGCTTCCCGAAACGTTTTGCTGGGAATGGTTCCGGTATCCACACAGACCCCGCCGACCACACGGCGTTTTTCAACGACTACGACTCGCTTGCCCAGTTTCGCCGCCTGCACCGCGGCCCGCTGGCCCGCCGGCCCGCTCCCGATACACAGCAGATCAACGTTCGACAGTTCTTTCACCACGGTCCGACACCTCTCCGATGTGTCACGGGCCTCAAGGGGCAACGATCCTTCCACGCCTGTCCATCATACCCCGCCAGGCTCTGCTCCAGAGGAAGTACCCTTGCCTGACGACCGCTGTCTTCGATATCTGTGGCAATGTGGGAATGATCAGAATACACCGCCCCATGGCCTGTGACAAGATTCCCCGCACGATCACACGCTATCCCACCCCGGCGTCTGCTGCCGACCGGAACCGCAACCAGCGGGCGACGGGCGCGTGACTCACTTGATCGATCTTGCCCAGAACTGGCACAGAGGAACATGGTTCGACGGGAACAGGGCTTCGCTCGAGGATGCCAGTGACGGTTTCGTTGCGCCAAACAAGCAACCGTGCCCTGCCGATTGGCCTGGTTGCCGGGGTCGTGCTGCTCGCGACCGTCTGGATGACCAGGTCGGGGTCGCCGCCCTGCAACCCGCAGGAGGCCGAAGCCACCCTGGCCCGTTCCGCCGACCAGGGCATCCTTGGGGTGAACCGTCCGCCAAGTCTGTCGAAGTTGTTGTGGGTCCACGTGGGGCCCCGATGGCACCGGCTCTCGCTCGCCGATAAACAATCGCTCGATGCCATTGTCCGCTGCGCCGCACGAACGGTTGACGACCAGGGACACTATGTGTGGCAGGCCGCCTACTACGATCAACAGACAGGGGACATGGTCGCACTGACAAGCCGGCAGTATGGATTCCGCTTGAAACAGCCGGACTAGACAGCCACGAGGAGTCGGACAGGCTTTGCCCAAAGACGTCCCGGATCCGATTGCCCCCCCGCCCCGGGTTCCCGGAACAGGCGTGGGGCCAATCGACTCATGATATACTGTTTGGGTCATGCGCGTCCTGATTGTCGAAGATGAGCCCAAAGTCGCCTCGTTTATCCGCCGTGCACTGGAAGAAGAAAGTTACGCGGTGGATGTGTGCCCCGATGGCATTCAGGGGCGAGACATAGCCTCGGACGTCAACTACGACCTGATTATCCTCGATCTGATGCTCCCCGGCCTCGCCGGCATTGATGTGTTGCAGGCCTTGCGGGACGCCAGGGTCAAGACCCCCATTCTCATTCTGACAGCCCGTTCAAAGGTGGAACAGCGCGTGACAGGACTCAATGCCGGCGCGGACGACTACCTCACCAAACCGTTTGCGATTGAAGAACTGCTGGCCAGGTCCCGTGCCCTGTTGCGACGCGCCAGCGGGGACACGACGAGCAGGATGCAAATCGATGATCTGATCCTGGACCCCATCACCCACGAGGTGACACGAGGCGGGCAACGGATTGACCTGACCTCGAAGGAATATGCACTGCTGGAATATATGATGCGGAACGCAGGACGTGTCCTCACGCGCCCGATGATTGCCGAGCATGTGTGGGATATCCATTTTGATACGTTCACGAACGTGATCGACGTGTATATTAACTATCTTCGGAACAAAATTGACCGAGACCGTGAACGCGGACTGATCCAGACCGTCCGCGGCAGCGGCTATACCCTGAAGGTGCCCGCTGGCTAATACCTCCATTCGCGTCCGCTTGACCATCTGGTATGGCGGCGGCCTGGCGTTGCTGATGCTGGGTTTCGCAAGCGCCCTGTACGTCGTCATGGAACGGGCAGTGCAGGATCACGTCGACCGCGAGCTGGATGAAGCAGCAATCGCCGCTGCCCGCTCCCTTGAAGAACACCGCTTTGGCCCGTTTCTGTTGTTAGACGATCTGGCACACGCATTTCCCGAACTCGCGCTCATTGACAAGTTCTTCCATATTTTCGGCCCGCACGGGCAGATCACGCTTCAGTCCGCCAACATCAAAAGCCGCGGGATTCCACTCAGCCAGACCTCTCTGAAGGCAGCCCTTCAGGGCCATACCACGTTCGAAACCGTCAGGTTTCACAACGAGATCCCCATTCGATTGTTATCGTATCCCATTCGACATGGAGACACCCTCGTGAACATTCTGCGCGTGGGCATGTCCCTGCGATCCGGCGAAGACATGTTGTCCCGTCTGGTGTTTGTCCTGCTCATCGGCTCTCCTCTGGCGGTGGCCGTCAGCATGTTAGGCGGCTGGTTTCTGGCAGGACGTGCCTTGCGGCCGGTTGATTCCATCACCCTGGCCGCTCAACGGATTACGGGTGGTGACCTCACCCAACGTATTCACACGACCTCGAAAGATGAAATTGGTCGGCTGGCATCCACGTTTAACGACATGATCGCCCGGCTCGAAGCCTCGATCAGACAAACGCGACAATTCAGCGCCGATGCGTCGCATGAATTACGCACCCCCCTGACGATCACGAAAGGCGAAACGGAGCTGGCGTTGCGCAAACCGCGATCTCCGGACACCTATCGGGAAGTGCTGGAAAGCAATCTGGAGGAAATTGATCGCATGAGTCGGATTGTGGATGAGCTGTTGTTTCTCTCACGAGCCGATCTCGGGGAGATCACGATGGCGTCGGTCCCCGTGCAGCTCGATACGGTGGTGCGGGAAATTCAGTCGCAAGCCATGGTGCTCGGGAACGAACGGGGGATTGAAACAATCCTGGAGCACAGCGAACCGGTCCAGGTGCTGGGAGACGAATGGCGCCTGCGGGAGCTTGTCCTCAATGTCGTGGACAATGCCGTGAAATACTCACCGCCCGGGGGAACGGTTCAACTCAGCATCACCACCACGGACGGCCGTGCTCAGATTGTTGTCCAGGATCACGGCATCGGCATTGCGCCGGATGAACAACGCGTGATCTTTGACCGGTTTCATCGAACGGATGCGGCACGGGCCCATGCCCAACAGGGAACGGGGCTTGGTCTCGCCATCTGCAAATGGATTGTCGAAACCCACCACGGCACGATTGATATCGACAGTGCCGTCGGCCAGGGATCCCGCTTCACGATTTCCCTCCCGCTGCTGTCTGCCTGACGCCACCCGGGCGTTGCAGCATTGATGGCACCACGATCCGCCCCACGTGTGACACGTGCCCGCCTCTCCGTCCTCCAGGTTAGAATTTTTTAATCCACCGTTAACTTCCTTCTCATCTGCCAGTGTTACAAATCGTTCAGTCCATGAACGCATGTTGCACCATGTGACACCATAAAGGAGGAAGTCATGGAATACCATTTTCACAGTGCACTGCCCACATCCACCACGAAACGGCGGCCAGACAGGGCACTGGCCAGCCTGGCCGTCTGCATCGCCCTTGCGGGAATCCTGCTCGCCGTCTTTGCGGCCGGCGCCGTCGGATCCCCCACACCGGCCACCGTGGTCACGACACCAGTCAGCCACACGGAGGATCACAGGCAATCCGGGTTTGCGCAGATTGTCAAAACCGTCAGGCCCGCTGTCGTCAATATCACAGCTTCCCATGCCATGAACACCGGATCGCCGGAGACCGCTCCGCACGGTCAGCCCAGGGGGTTCTACCGGGATCCGAATGGCAACGAGTTGTTCGGGATGCCGCCCTTCTCCGGTCCGCGGCACGAGCCCCGCAGGGGCACGGGTTCCGGGGTCATCATCAGTCCCGACGGGTATGTGGTCACCAACCACCACGTCATCGAGGGAGCCAATTCCGTGACCGTCACCCTGCTCGATCAGCGCACGTTCGCCGGGACGATTGTGGGGAGCGACCCACAAACGGATCTGGCCGTGGTGCACATTCAGGGCCGCGACCTGCCGTTCGTCTCCTGGGGCGATTCGTCCACGCTGGAAGTCGGTGATTATGTCCTGGCGATCGGGAGTCCCTTCGGTCTGCACTCAACCGTGACGCAAGGCATCGTCAGCGCCAAGGGCCGCGGGGGCATGGGCATTACACAGTACGAAGACTTCATTCAAACCGATGCCGCCATCAACCCCGGCAATTCCGGTGGGGCACTGGTCAATATGCGTGGCGAGCTGGTCGGCATCAACACCGCGATTCTCTCACGAACGGGTGGATACCAGGGGGTGGGATTCGCCGTGCCGGCCAGTATCGGCCAGCATATCAGCACAAGCCTGGCGGAAACCGGCACCGTCTCTCGAGGATTTCTGGGCGTCGGCGTGCAGGTCGTCACCCCGGAACTTGCACAGGCGTTTTACCTGGATCACGCCGAGGGCGCGATCGTGACTGATGTCCGCGAGGCCAGCCCGGCGGCTCAGGCCGGCATGCAACGAGGCGACACCATCATTCAGTACGGCGAACAACCAATCGCCACCCCTCGGGATTTGCAACGCGCGGTGACCACCACCCCCGTTGGAACAGCGGTCACGATCATCGTCGTGCGTGACCGGGAAGAACAGACGATGCACGTGACGATCATGGAACATCCGATGAGCCAGCGCGTCGCCAGGCACGAAGCCAATGCCGCACCCCGCCTGGCAGGGCTGGCTCTGGAGCCGCTCACGCCACGCCTGGCCCAACGGCTCGGCGTTGATGATGACATCACCGGTGTGGTGGTCACCGGTATCCGTGCCGGGAGTCGGGCCGCAGAATCCGGCCTGGCATACGGTGACATTATCCGGGAGATCAACCATCGCCCGGTGCAATCGTTGAATGCCTTTCGGCAGGTCGTGCAGTCCCTGAAAAATGATCAATCTGCCCTGCTGTTGATCCACCGTCAGGGCATGTCCCTGTTTCTTACAGTGAAGGTGTAAACCATGCACAAGGATGGACGAATCGTGAGACGACGCGTGCACAAACCCGCGCCCCGGATCCAACAGGGCACGGCACGGTTTCCCGCTGATTCGTCCCATCCCTTTGCGACAACACGGGAGAAAACCATGAACAACATTGCCACACTTCCTGCGCACGCAGGCATGACGGAGAGGAGAGTCCACCGCGCCACGCGGGATCATCGAAGAACAGCAACAGGCTATGGCCCTGCCACACCTGGCCGGGCCGGCCATACGGCCCTGCCGGCTCGCACAGGGAGACCTCGCGCCGTCAGGGCAACGCACAACGAGGAACGCACCGAGATCGAATCCGTCTATTTCCGCACCTTTCGGTCGCGCCCTCTTCTGGCCAGATCGGAGGAACTGGCACTGGGCCAATGTATTGACGAACGGAGCCAGCGCATTCGAGCCACGCTCGCCAGCGCGATGCAATCCGTGAATCACCTCAGCCACCATCCGCCGTTTCAGGAGGCGTTGCAATCACTGGCCAACATTCGCGCGATGAGTGGCCTGTCGGCCCCGGCTGTGGATGAGGCCCAGGCCTGTCTGTCAGGGATGCAAGCCGCCCTGGCCACACCTGGCCTGGACCGTCGCGGGCTTCGCAAACAGCTGGCGACGTTTCAACAGCAGGTGGCCGACGACCGCGTGGCATTAGAACAGGCCAAGGATGTGCTGGTGCAACGGAATCTCCGCCTTGTGGCGAATGTTGCCAAACGCTTCACTGGTCGCGGGATGAGCCTGCTGGATCTCATTCAGGAAGGCAACATCGGACTGGTGCGCGCTGCAGAACGCTTCCAGTATCGCAAAGGCTTCAAATTCAGCACCTATGCCACGTGGTGGATCCGTCAGGGCATTTCGCGCGCCATTGCCGATCAGGGCCGAACCATTCGCGTTCCCGTGCACGCCACCGAAGCGTGGCAGCGTATGGTCAAGGTCTCCCATCAGCTGGCTCAACAGTTGAACCGCGAGCCGCACGAGGAGGAAATCGCCCGGACGATGGCCATCAGTCCGGAACAAGTGCGGCACATGACACAGACGTTTTTAGATCCGATGTCGTTGGATCAGCCCAGGAACGAAGGGGAGAATCCGCTGGGAGATTGTCTTCCCAATACCCAGGCCGTGCCTGTGGACGTCCGCATTCAGGAAGAACAACAGAAGGTCGAACTGCATCGTATGCTTCGGGTTCTGTCGCCACGCGAGGAACAAGTGCTTCGGCTCCGTTTTGGCATTGACGATGAAGAATCCCGCACGCTGGAAGAGGTGGGGGCCATCATGCGCGTGACACGGGAGCGGATTCGACAAATCGAAGCGCTGGCTCTCAAAAAACTCCGCGAGCCTGCGATCAGGGCGCGCCTGGCCGAGATCGGTCTGGAGATGGGTCAGGCCTCAGCCAGGTGCGCCAGGTCCAGGAGGAAGGTGTAGATAAATGCCAGTTCCTTGTAGCGCCGAAACCGGCCGGAAACGCCCCCATGGCCCGCTTCCATGTTGGTGAAGAGCAGGACCCGGTTCCCGTCGGTTTTCATCTGCCGCAATTTGGCCACCCATTTTGCCGGCTCCCAGTACTGCACCTGGGAATCGTGCAGGCCTGTGGTCACCAGAATATGCGGGTATGCCTGCTCCGTGACGTTATCATAGGGGGAATAGGACACCATGTAGTCGTAGTCTTCTTTCCGGTTGGGATCGCCCCATTCATCATATTCTCCCGTGGTCAGGGGGATGGTTGGATCCAGCATCGTGGTCATCATATCCACAAACGGGACTTGTGCCACCACGCCATGAAACACGTCGGGCCGCATATTGATCACCGCTCCCATGAGCAGCCCCCCGGCACTCCCGCCCATCGCATAGACCCGGTCCGGGTGTGCGTAGCCCTGCCGGATGAGGTGTTCGGCACAGATAATAAAATCCGTAAAGGTCGTTTTCTTGCGCAGCCGTGTTCCGGCTTCGTACCAGGCGCGACCCAGTTCTTCTCCCCCACGAACATGCGCAATGGCAAAGGTGAACCCGCGATCAAGCAGGCTTAAACGCGGGGAGCTGAAGCTCGCATCCAGACTGATTCCGTAGGAGCCATAGCCATACAGCAGGAGAGGATTGCCGGCCGGGTTTCGGAGATCGGGCCGGTACACCAGCGAAATCGGGATCCGTGCTCCATCCGACGCCGTGGCCCACGTGCGTTCCGTTGAGTATCGAGACGCCAGAAATCCGCCCAGGACATCCTCCTGTTTACGCAGGACCCGTTCCCGGGTCTTTCCGTCATAGTCATACACGGAAGGCGGCGTGGTCATGGAGGTATACACATACCGCACCGTGGACGTCTCACATTCCGGGTTATCTCCCAACGCCATCACATACGTCGGTTCAGCAACCTCCACGTAATGATCACCGTCGCCACTCCATGGCACAACATGCAACCGGATCAGACCGCCATGCCGCTCTTCCGCGACGAAGAAATCCTGAAACAACTCAACGGATTCAAGCAGGACATCGTCACGGTGAGGCAGGACTTCTTCCCAGCAGGCCCGGTCTGTGTGATGGACCGGGGTCTTCATGAGGCGAAAGTTCTTCGCTTCCCAGTTCGTGCGAATATAAAACGTGTCCCGATAATGATCGACCGCATATTCATGGAACCGCTGACGCGGGACAATCACCGAAAATTCGCCATCGGGCTGGTCCGCGGAAAGATAGCGATATTCGGAGCTGACGGTTTGATGCGACGCAATCAGGATATACTGCTTCGAGCGGGTCTTGAACACCATCGTGGAAAACGTCTCATCCTCTTCTTCAAACACCAACACATCGGAAGACGGAGGGCTGCCCAGCGTATGTCGAAACACCTGAAAGGCGCGCAGGGTATCTGGATCCTGTTTGCCGTAAAACATCGTCCGATTGTCATTTGCCCAGGCCATATTGCCGGTGACATGTTCAAGACGGTCCTCCAACCACTCACCGGTGGCCATATTTCTGAATTGCACCGTGTACAGGCGTCTCCCCTGCTTGTCGAACGAGTATGCAAGCAGATTGTGATTCGTGCTCATCGCGATCTCGCCAATGGCAAAAAACTCATGCCCTCTGGCCAGCACATTCACGTCCAGCATCACTTCTTCCCTGGCATCGACCGTTTTCCACTTTCGGCAGTACACCGGATATTCGTTCCCCTCCTCATATCTCAGGTAATAGTCGTAGTCATCGAGTCTGTATGGCACGGACGAGTCGGTCTGTCGGATTCTCCCTTTGATCTCCGCAAGCAGGTTGTCCTCGAACTGTGACCGGCGGGCCATCACGCCACGGGCGTAGTCGTTCTCTTCTCTGAGATAGGCCAGGACGTCAGGATTGTCACGGTCACGCAACCAGTAGTAATGATCCACCCGTTCATGGCCATGTTTGGTCAAGGTCGTGGGGATTCTGGGAGCACGAGGGGGAGTCACTGATCTGCCGGACACAGGGGGATGGCTTGATGACACTGGTTATTCCGTTTGGACTGATCTTGCGTTCCTGGAAGCGTTTCCCGTCTTTCCAGGTCGGATGAATGTGCTGTGGCTTGGCCCTGCAACGGCGCTTTCCATCCAAGGGTGCCATCGTGTTGCGATGGCAGGGTAAACAACACACATGGGTTTCGCAAGCGAAGTGCCACGCAGAGCGCAGCACGAAAGAGACAGCGTGAGAC
>RKSG01000082.1 GCA_007570995.1 Nitrospirales bacterium | reverse complement strand
GGGTCGGAGGGGGGGGGGGGGGGGGGGGGGGGACATTCACCACCATCGTCCCACTCTGGAAGGCCCTTGATCGATGCACTGGGAACAAACAGAGTTTATCCACTGGGCACGTCACATCGTGTGCCCGAATTGGCGTGGTGATGAAAAAGTCCTGGAAATAGGCTCATATAATGTTAACGGCAGCATCCGCCAGGCTTTTGATGTGTCACGCGGCGGCGAATATGTCGGTGTAGATTTGATACCTGGCCCCGGCGTGGACATCGTGGTCTCCGGTGAAAACTTCGACTACCCCGACGGGTATTTTGACGTCGCTGTCTCGTGCGAATGTTTTGAACACAACCCCAAATGGCTGGAAACTTTTCTGAACATGCACCGCATGACCAAGAACAACGGGTGCATTTTGCTGACGTGTGCTTCCTCCGGGCGCCGTGAACACGGGACCAGTCGCACCACCCGGGGCCAACACGATTCTCCCGGCACACAGGCAATGTGGGGCGATTACTACAAAAACCTGACCGCGGAGGATTTTGAGAAGTCGGTTAAGATCGGCGAACTGTTTTCGGACTTCCGTTTTTATTACCACGCCGGGAGCAAGGATTTGTATTTTGTCGGCGTGAAAGGCGGGGGGATGATAGACAAGCCCGCACTTGACCACGTCGTCTGCAGCACAAAGATTCCGCCATCCCTGTCCGGCACGAAACCGAGACACTATCTGTGGAAAATTCGGCAAATGCTCAGATATTACGCCTTCGGCTGTCACCGGGCACACCCCACCGGCAAATCCGCCTGACGCCCCTCCCTCTGCACGAGACAAGGACGCAACAGATGTGTTTTCAGAAGCCCGTGCTTACGAGGCAACCGAGCCTGTATCGCCTCCGGAGACATTCCCATTCTCACGACGCTCCGTGTCGTCGGCATACTCCTGATCAGCCCCGTCATGACCCGACATCTCGAATGCATCATTGTCGTCTTCCTGAGTGTCAAACCACATGACCAGCATGGCTTCCCACCACACAGCATCCACGTCGGGACCGGGGTCCACGCCCAGCAACGAGACATCCGTTTCCGTCACGCTCGGATCAATCTCATCGGGACGAAGCCGGGCACGATCAATCACTTCTCTGGTGGCGTACCCGCCAACAATCCAGGATGGCGGGTCGGCTCGCCGGGATTTATAAGCCTGAAGATGACACTTGAGGTACATGAAAATTTTCCGTTGCGTGTCATCCTCAAATCCACTGAACGGGAGGCTCAGGGTCTTTTCAATTTTTTTTCTCCACTCCCGCTGATCATACCGTGACGTCATCAATTGCAAGATTTTCGTCCCATTCTCAACATCAAGCGGCATCCTGACTCCTTCGGTCAACGCCCCCCTACCATCATTTCACGAATTTTGACGGTCGGGCTCGCGAGACTCCCTCGAAATTCCAGATCATTTCCGATCAACTCCATATCCTGAAACATCTGTTTCAGGTTGCCGGCAATGGTGATTTCCTGGACGGGATAGGCCAGCTCGCCATCGTGAATCCAGAAACCGGACGCTCCGCGAGAATAGTCTCCTGTCACCATATTGACGCCAAAACCGATTAACTCGGTCACGTACAACCCCTGTTTGACAGATCGAATGACGTCTTCGGACGACACACCGCCAGGATGGAGGAAGAGATTCGTCGGAGACACAGACGGATTGTCCCCCAGGCTTCTGGAAGCGTTGCCCGTAGACGCCATGCCCAGTTTTTTCCCGGAATACGTGTCCAGCAAATAGCTGGACAGCACGCCACGTTCGACTATCATGGTTTTGCGAGTCGGCACACCTTCGCCATCAAATGGACGAGACCCCAACCCGCCGGGCATACGGCCGTTATCCTCAATATTCACGTGGGCTGGCGCAATGGACCGTCCCAGACACCCTTGTAAAAACGAGGCACCCTTGTACAGAGCATATCCGGAGACCGCACTTGACAAGTGTCCCAACAGACTTTCAGCAATGTGCGGATCAAAAACGACGGGCACCCGTTGGGTCTCCACCTTGCGGGCACCCAGACGTCGCAGGGCCCGCTCCGCTGCTCGTGTTCCAACGGCTTCCGGTGTCTCCAGTGTGTGCCATTTTCGTGAGACGGTGTACCAGGAGTCCTGTTGCATACCCTGCCCATTTGTGTCTTCGGCCACAGGTGTCACAACCAGGGAAAACCGGGAACTTCGATAAGCCCCCACAAACCCGTGCGTATTCGCCAGTACCACGGTACCGCGAGACGACGCACATTCGGCACCTTCTGAATTGGTCATTCGCGGATCAACACCCATCGCGGCCCGTTCCGCGCGTTGCGCCCACTCAATCTCTTCTTCCACAGTCGGGGTAGTGGGATCATACAGATCCAGATCCGGGACATCGGTCACCATCGCAGCCTCTCCCGGAAGGCCAGATGTTTCATCCTCGGCAACCTCCTTGGCAAAGGCACAGGTATCATCAACCAGCCGTTCCAGGGACGCATTGGAAAAATCCGAGGTGGAGGCACTGGCAGACCGTTTTCCAAAAAAAACGCGAAGCCCCAAACGCTTTTCCCGCGCCTTGCTCAAACGATCCACGGCTGACAACCGTACCTGGACCGCAACCGAATCCCCTTCTGCCACCAGGACATCCGCTTCCGTGGCCCCTCGGGCGTTGACTCGAGCCACCACATCAGCGGCCAGCACGTTCAGATTTTCCCTCGAGGCATCCATGACCCAAGACCGGAGACGGTATGATCAACAGCAACACGTCCGGACCTGCACGCCGCAGCTAGGCAGCAGTGCCTCCGACCGTAATGGCATCTATGCGAATAGTGGGCAACCCAACACCCACCGGGACTGACTGGCCTTCTTTGCCACACGTGCCAATGCCGGAATCCAGTTGCAAATCATGGCCCACCATGGAGACGTTCTTCAACACATCAGGCCCGTTCCCGATGAGGGTTGCTCCTTTGACCGGTTTCGTGACCCGGCCATCTTCAATGAGATAGGCTTCGCTTGCCGAAAATACGAACTTACCATTCGTGATATCGACCTGCCCGCCTCCGAACGAAACCGCGTACAGGCCTTTTTTGACAGATCGAAAAATCTCATCAGGTTCAGACGTGCCCGCCAGCATAAATGTGTTTGTCATCCGGGGCAGCACAATACTGCGAAAATCCTCGCGTCTGCCATTCCCTGTTAAGGGAAGACCCATCAACCTGGCATTCAGACGATCCGTAATATAGCCGCGCAGGATTCCCTTTTCGATCAGGACGGTTCTGGTTGTGGGTGTGCCTTCATCGTCAATGTTGAGCGAGCCGCGCCGGAAGGGCAGGGTCCCGTCATCGACAATCGTGCATGCATCGGACGCCACACGTTGCCCTACCAGATTGCTGAACGCCGACGTTTTCCTTCGGTTAAAATCCGCTTCCAGTCCATGACCAATTGCCTCATGCAGCAGAATCCCTGGCCAGCCTCCCGCCAGTACCACGGGCATGATACCCGCCGGCGCATCAATGGCACTGAGATTCAGGATTGCCTGCCGGGCAGCTTCCCGCGCATACGACCGCGCGCGATCCCGTTCATGGTAAAAAGCAAACTCCACACGCCCGCCGCCGCCAAACGTCCCGACTTGTCGATGGTGACCATCTTCAGCAATACACGTCACCTGCAGTCTCGATAACGGCTGCCTGTCGCCAACTCTCAGGCCCTCAGTCGTCGCAACCAGTATCGTTTTCTGCTCGGTCGTCAACGATGCCATGACCTTGGTGATGCGAGGATCCTGACGACGTGCTTCACGATCAATCAGATTAAGCAGTTCCACGCGTTCGCGTACGGCAATGTCTGTCAGAGGCTGGTCCAGTGGGTAGAGATTCTGCGTCCTGGCGGGACGATGGGTCACCGGAAGTCGGGTATCGCCCTTCGGAGAATGGACAATATGGCGCGCGTTATCTGCCGCAATGTTCAGATCCCGCTTCGACAATTCATCGGAATAGGCAAATCCTGTTTTGTCACCTGCAGTCGCGCGCACCCCGGCACCTTGAGAAATACTTTTGACGGCCCGCTTGACGATCCCTTCTTCCATGGATACGGACTCGGCAATCGTTGATTCGAAATAGATATCCGCGTAATCCACGTCACGGACATGCACGCGCGCCAACGCCTGCTCCACTTCAATGTCCTGAAGGGAAAAATGTTCGAGTTTGACAATATCCTGAGACATGATTTTCATCACTTAGCACGACAACAGGAACGGACGCAAGAAGCTGTGCTTGAACTGTGGGCATATCAAGACACGAACAGATGGCGTGCCCCTCCGGAAAGTCAAGTTTGCAATTGTCAGGTCGTAAAAACAAAAAGGTATTACCCTCCGCTCCCATTAGACAACATTTACAAAACACGCTCAGGACAGCTGGAATTTAATTAAGCGTGAAATATGGGGGGGTGATATCGCTGTTTTGCGTTGCCAGCTTAGCAGCAAGCGTCATCAGAAAAATTTCATTGATATCTGTCTCCCTGAGCCGTTCATTGATGAACACAGAGTATCCACTAAGGAAGGAAAGAAGACCGACAAGATGCTGTTCAAAATATCCCAGGCGAACGGTCAATACGGTCAATACATGCTGCTGGTTGCAGGCGAAAAGGTCGACGTCTCCGAACTCGTCGAAAAATATGATCCGCTACGGTAAATTTTCAAGTATTGGTGGAGGTTTGGGGTTTTTCCATCGCCAGCAGCAAATCTTCACCATACCTGTTCTAAAACTCCCCGTGTCCGACATCCCGCCCACCTTGGGTTTGACAAGACCAGGGCTCACTGATTAGATTAGCGTTTCAGTAAATCCCGTGGTTGACGGGTCCCAGACTATGCCTGTAACACATTCACAGACGACGCTGCCCTGTTCAGCGAACCGCTTCGCAGAACTGAGGCATCATGATCTCGTGTCACAACTCGACCATGATGCCCTTCCCCGTCATGTGGCCGTGATTATGGACGGGAACGGACGTTGGGCGTCTCAACGTAACCTGCCTCGCATCGCCGGGCATAAAGAAGGGCTGACGGCCCTGCGAGAAGTCCTTCATACCTTCTGTCTGCTGGAGATTCCACTGGCCACGATCTATGCCTTCTCTCAGGAAAACTGGAATCGGCCACGGGTCGAGATAGACCTGCTCATGTCGCTCCTTGAAGAATTCCTCCATCGGGAACGCCAGACCTTTCATGAGCGGAAAATGCGGTTTCTTCCCATTGGCCGCATCCACACGCTCCCTTCGTCGGTTCAGAACATCGTGCATGCCATTGCCGGGGAGACCAGATCGTTCACCAACCGGACCGTGTGTGTTGCTCTGAGCTATGGAGGACGGTCCGAAATTCTCGACGCCGCGAACCAGCTGATCGAAGACGTGCAATGCGGCAAAGTGTCCGGTCCCATCCATGAAACCCAGTTTCAACAGTACCTCGCCACAGCCAATCTTCCGGACCCGGACCTGCTGATCCGCACAAGCGGGGAAGTACGAATCAGCAATTTCTTCCTTTGGCAGCTTGCCTATACCGAGCTGTATTTTACGGAAACTCTCTGGCCCGACTTCCGACAACGGGAAGTGCTGCTGGCCCTGCTCGATTACCAGAAACGGGAACGTCGTTTCGGTCGTCTCTCCCATGCCGTTTCTCTGCAAAGCCAGCTGTGAGCACACACGTGGGTGATTCCGTCCGGGAAGGGCGACCGAATCATTCCGCGCCTCTCCCGTCCCGACTGTTCACC
The DNA here is from genome assembly GCA_007570995.1 of Nitrospirales bacterium. GTDB lineage: Bacteria > Nitrospirota > Nitrospiria > Nitrospirales > UBA8639 > Bin75. The sequence goes on along the minus strand of RKSG01000082.1, from coordinate 20,349 downwards.
GCCGGTGCTGATACGAAACGCGTGGCCACCGCGCTGGTTTTTCTTCCTCTCTTGTATGTCCTTACCCGACATCTTCCCCCAGTGGCATTCTTTGCGCTTGTCAGCGCGACGGTCCTGCTCGCACAATGGGAACTCGTGTGTCTGTTCATTGAACAACACAACCGTCTGCAACCGACCGTCGCCGGATTTCTCGGATCCCTGTTCCTTCTGGTGGCGATGCAGTGGCCAATGGTCCTCAGCATCCCCATGGCCCTCCTGTGCATCTTCATCGTCCTCCTGTGCTATCACATCGGCGTGTCGCTCACGAGGCGCCGACACCTTTCCGTCTTCATTGTCCTGTTCGGAATCTTCTATCTTAGCTGTACACTTGGACATCTGCTCTGGCTGAGAAATCAGCGCGACGGGGCTTTGCTGGTATTCTTTGTGCTGCTGGTCACATGGGCAGGCGACACCGCCGCGTATTACGCCGGCACAACATGGGGATCGCGTCCCCTGGCCCCACAATTAAGTCCGAACAAAACCAGAGAAGGATTGCTGGGCGGTCTGATTGTGGCACCTGTCATTGCCTGGATTGGCCATCTGTGGTTTTTCCCCGCCGTCACGTTACTGGATTGTCTGATCCTGGGTCTGCTGTTAACCGTGCTGGGACTAGCGGGTGATCTCTCGGAGTCGGCCATGAAACGCCAGGCCGGCGTTAAAGATTCCGGCTCGCTGATTCCCGGACATGGCGGAATGTTGGATCGCGTTGACAGTCTGATCTTCAACGTGCCGGCTTTTTATTATTATATGGCGTGGCTGAAAGGCCCGTAGGCCGTTGTCAATGGAAGGCGTCCTGTTCGTATGAAACAGATTGTTCTGCTCGGCTCGACCGGATCCATTGGGAACAGTGTTCTCGACATTGTGACCAAATGTCCGGAGCAGTTTTCGATTCTGGGGTTGGCCGCCCGACGCAGTGACGAGAAACTTGAAGCACAAATTCGCATGTTCAGGCCACAATGCGTGGCCCTGGCAGACAGCGATGCCGCACAACGACTCCGGGCCCGCATTGACGATCCCGCCATCCACATTCTCGACGGACCCAACGGCGTGACTGACGTGGCCACCCATCCGGAGAGTGACCTGGTCATCTCGGCCATCGTGGGTGGTGCAGGGCTGGTACCGACACTGGCTGCCATTCGCGCAGGACGTCAGGTCGCCCTGGCCAATAAGGAACCCATGGTCATGGCCGGGCAACTGATGCAGGAAGAAGCGCGCCGCCAGGGAATGTCCATTTTCCCCATTGACAGCGAACACAGCGCGATTTTTCAATCGCTGGTTGGCCATCGACGCGAAGACATCAGCCGTATCATTCTGACGGCCTCCGGCGGACCGTTCTGGGACTGCTCACAAGACGTGATGGAACGGGCTACGCCCGAACAGGCACTCCAGCATCCCAACTGGGAAATGGGGTCGAAAATTACCATTGATTCTGCCACACTCATGAACAAAGGGCTGGAAGTCATCGAAGCCCACTGGCTGTTTGAATGCCCGCCCGCGCAACTTGATGTTGTGATTCACAGAGAAAGCGTTGTACACTCACTGGTTGAATACTGTGACGGATCGGTAATCGCCCAACTGGGGCTGCCCGACATGCGCACGCCGATCAGTTACGCGATGAATTACCCGGAACGCGTGCCGCTTGATCTTCCCCGTCTGGAATTATGGAAATTCGGAACATTGACATTCGAACAACCCGACCATGGGCGTTTTCCCTGTCTAAAGCTGGCATATGAGTCACTTGAACGAGGCGGGACATGTCCTGCAATTCTCAACGGTGCCAATGAGGTTGCCGTTGACGCATTTCTGAATCATGGACTCCCTTTTGGAGACATCGCCTGCGTGATTGACCACACACTGCAATGCGCCAGTATTCAACCACTCGTATCGCTGGAGGATGCCCTGGAAGCAGATCGCTGGGCCAGGGACACCACATCGGCATTCATTCACAGCGTTGCCTCATGAGGATACGTGCTTTCATAGCCTGACACGTCATACCATGTCTCCCGAGAGCCTTTACGACATCGTTCAGAAAATCTGGTGGTTTGCTGTAGTGCTGGGTCTCCTCGTGACCTTCCATGAATTTGGACACTTCATCGTGGCCCGCTGGGCAGGCGTGACCGTACTCAAATTTTCCCTGGGCTTCGGCCCCAAAGTGCTGGGGTACCGCATTGGAGAGACCGAATATCTCATCTCCGCCATTCCGCTTGGCGGATACGTGAAGATGTTCGGGGAAGACACGAGTGAGACCGTCGCACCGGAAGAACGAGCACGGTCGTTTGTTCATAAACCCCTCTGGAAACGCGCCCTGATCGTGGCAGCAGGACCGGGGTTCAATTTTCTCTTGAGCTACCTGATTTTTTCCGCCTGGCTGGCCATGGGCGTACCACTACCTGTCCCGTCCTTTGGCGAGCTCTCGCCCACGATCAATGCCATGAAAGCGGATTCGCCGGTCAGCCGGGCAGGCCTGCACGTTGGCGACCGGATTACCAGAATTGATGAACGTGAGATCACGATAAAAAGCGACGTGTATGCCGCCCTGGCCGAAAGCGGTGGACGGGCCATCACCATTGAAGTGCAGCGTCGGGGTGACTTGAAAACCTTTGTCGTTACCCCCGAACGCTACAATCCGCCTGCCTCCCACGACACGGACAGTGGCGAGCCGGCGCGATATGTCATTGGCATCGAAGAAATGCCGCCCACTGTCAACTCCGTCATACCGAACATGCCGGCACAGGTGGCAGGGTTCGAGGACGGCGACCGCGTCCTTGCGATTCAAGGAGAGCCGATTCATACCTGGTCACAGATGACCAGCATGATCCGGTCACATCCTGGTATGCCCCTCACCGTCCAGGTGGATCGTGCAGGCACGATCCTGACTCTCACGGTCACCCCCGATCCGTATCAGGTCACAGAAGACGGGCAACCTGCCACGATTGGCAAAATCGGTATCACAGGTTCAGGACGATTGATGATCCATGCCACTTCACCGTTCATGGCCGTGTTTCAGGGGGTGAAGGCGACATGGGAATGGTCGGAGCTTACGATAATCGGCCTTTACAAAATGCTGACAGGGGAAATTTCCTCAAAAAATATCGGGGGGCCGATCATGATTGCCAGCGCGTCGGGTGCAGCAGCCGAACGAGGCTTCCCCGACCTGATGTTCCTGGCAGCCATTTTGAGTATCAACCTGGGCATTCTGAATTTACTGCCCATTCCGGTTTTAGACGGCGGCCATCTGTTCTTCTTTGCCTGTGAAGCCGTGTTGCGCCGTCCACTTGCCGAACGTCAACGGGAATTTACCCAGCAGGTAGGCATCGTGCTGCTGATGAGCATTATGTTGTTTGCGTTTTTCAATGATATCCAACGTGTGCTGCAATAACGCTGAATCCCCGCTCCAGACCGAATCTTCCGTGAACCGTGCACACTGACACCACCGACAACTGCCCTTGTCCATCGAGGCAACGGTCTTCTGTCTTCTTCACACAAGCACACCCCTGATGCGAACCAGCCAACTGCTTATTCCCACGCTTCGTCATCCCCCCGGTGAGGCCGACATTATCAGCCACCGTCTCATGACGCGGGCCGGCATGATTCGAAAAGTGGCGGCCGGGATTTACACCTACCTTCCGCTCGGCCTGCGTGTCCTCAAAAAAATCGAATGTATTATTCGCCAGGAAATGAACCGTGCCGGAGCACAGGAACTGCTCATGCCGATCCTGGCTCCAGCTGACTTGTGGCGCGAAACGGGACGATGGGACTTTTATGGCAAGGAACTGCTGCGCTGCCAGGACCGGCATGCCCGCGATTTCTGCTTTGGCCCCACGCATGAAGAAGTCATCACCGACCTGTTTCGACGCGAGATCCGATCCTATCGGCAACTCCCCCTGAACTGTTACCAGATTCAAACCAAATTTCGTGATGAAATTCGCCCGCGATTTGGCTTGATGCGCGGACGTGAATTTATCATGAAGGACGCGTACAGCTTCGATGCCGATGAAGCCGGCGCGCGGCGGAGCTATCAGAAAATGTATACGGCCTACGAACGGATTTTCACGCGATGCGGGCTCACGTTCCGCGCGGTCGAGGCAGACAACGGGCTGATTGGCGGCAGTATGTCACATGAATTCATGGTCCTGTCTGAGACAGGGGAAGAAACGATTGTGTATGACGAACGGAGTGCCTACGCGGCGAACGTTGAACAGGCGGCGGTGCCGCCTCCTTCGGATGAAGACCACGCGGCGCTGCTCCCTCTTGAAACGGTTCACACTCCAGGTGCCCATACCGTCCAGGAGGTCTGTGCATCATTACGGGTGGCTCCGGCCCGGCTGGTGAAAACCTTGCTCTACCAGACGCCGGCACAGGAAATCATTGCCGTCCTGATTCGCGGAGATCATGAAGCCAACACGACCAAACTCAATCGTTTTTGTGGGACCGAGGGCATCACGCTGGCCCAGAAGGACGTTGTGAGCAACCTGTCCCTGGCCCCCGTCGGCTTTATCGGTCCGATCGGACTCACCGGCATCCGCATCGTTGCGGATCACGCTGTCAAGGCGATGCGCAACTTCGTGGTCGGCGGGAACAAGACTGACACCCACCTGATCCATGCCAACTGGGGGCGGGACTTTGCCGTCGAGGCCTTTCTTGATCTGCGACAGGCCCGGGCCGGGGACCCTTCCCCGAAAAGCGATAGCCGGTTACAGGAAGCCAAAGGCATTGAAGTTGGCCATGTGTTCTTACTGGGGACCAAGTACAGCGAAGCCATGCAGGCCACGTTCCTCGACGCGAGTGGACATGAACGCGCCGCCGTCATGGGATGTTACGGTATAGGGGTGAGCCGAACGGCCGCCGCGGCTGTTGAACAAAATCATGACGACAAGGGAATGCGATGGCCCGTGCCGATTGCACCCTTTCACATTCATTTGCTGCCGGTGACGGCATCGGAGAACGTACTCACCACTGCCGGCATGGTGTACGATGCCTTGACGGGAGCAGGCATGGAAGTCTTATGGGATGATCGTGATGAACGTGCCGGTGTGAAATTCAACGACGCGGATTTGATTGGTGCACCGTTTCATCTTCTCATTGGCGACAAGGGTCTGGCACAGGGCATCGTTGAATTCAAGCGTCGCGATACCGGGGACGTGGTGAACCTGCCACCGAATGAGGTGCTGCCCCATGTGCAGAGCCTGCTCGCTGCCTATGATCTTCCCAACGTGTAACCTCGCCAGAGCCTGACCAGAAAGGACATGACTGTTCATTCAGCACAGATCCGCCACGGCACCGTTTTGCCATCCGACCGGACACATGATGTCACGACGTCGGCAACAGCCCTGACGCCCAACAGTGAAAACAGGCAAGCCGACATGTTGATCCTGCACGTGGGCTTCCTCATCAGCAGCACAAGCACGGCGACGGTGCCGTACCCTGCAGGAGGCAACCACGAGCCATGGCATCCGCAAGAAACACCACGGCCCCTGCCTGCCGGGGAAAGCGCGGTGCTGATGCCAACTCTCAATGCTGTCTACGTCGGCCGCCATCACTCAATTGACAATAGAAAGAACGAAGTGATAATTTCAGGTGCAGCACGGCGGCACCGTGAACGGGTCACGCAACCAGTGACCCTGCCATGTGGGTCGGTCGTCGCAGGACTCTCGTAACGGACACGTGATCTCACGCACACGGGAAGCCGGCTCAATGCTGACACAAATGAATGTACGGGGGTTGTTGTTTGATCCCTACAACAACGCCTATATTGTCGTTCTCCGTGATGAACACCGCTCCGATGTACTCCCGATCTGGGTGGGGAAGTCCGAGGCAAGCGCCATCGGTTTTGCACTGGAGAACATTTCGCCGCCCCGTCCTACAACACATGATTTGATGAAATCGATGCTGGATAATGTTGACGCGAAAATTTTAAGCGCTGTCGTCACCGATCTGAAAGATAACACCTACTATGCCAAAATCCATCTGTGGTACGGAGATTCAGAATACTCCGTTGACGCACGGCCCAGTGACGCGATTGCACTTGCATTGCGTGCCGAGGCTCCCATCTTTACTGCAGAGACCGTGCTCCGGAAACAGAGATCCGAAGAGTTGGAGCGGTGGCTTGAAACTGTCAAGCCCGAAGATTTTGGCAAACTGGACACCTGAGAGAACACAACGTGTTCGTGGTTTCTTTCGTCAACCGGCCCCATTGATGGTGGCGATTCCACTTCCATGAGCGTGGGACAAAATACCGACCTGATCCTGCTAAAGGTGCTCGGCGTCACGGATGACCCCAATACGGACACCCAGATTGTCATTCTCCGGGACGAAGCCAATGCCGACATCCTGCCGATCTGGATGGGCCCGACCGAAGGCACGGCCATTCGCTATGCCTTGGAGGACACCGTTCTGCCCAGACCGACAAGTCACGATTTAATGGCGAGTCTCTTAACACATCTCGGCATAACCATGACCCACGTGGTCGTGACCAACGTTCAAGACAATACCTATTACGCCATGATTTACCTGTGTTCCAACGGACGTGAACGAACGGTTGATGCCCGGCCAAGCGATGCCATTGCTCTCGCCTTGCGAGCCAAGTGCCCGATTTACGTCACACAGGACGTGCTCAAAAATGGAGGTGGGGCCAATGTGACGACATGGCTGGCGAAACTTGGCCAGCAGGCACATGGCCAGACAGAGACGCAGGACGACTCCCCAAAGACGAGCCAGCAGACAGAGGACTAATCCGATGGAGAACAGGTGATGCACAGCTTTCAAGCGAAACCAGATGAGATTGACCGCAAGTGGTACGTACTCGACGCCAAAGGGGCCACACTCGGTCGCCTGGCCACCCAGGCTGCCACACTCCTCCGCGGCAAACATAAACCCACGTTCACGACACACGTTGATACAGGCGACCACGTGATTGTGGTCAATGCCAAAGAGGTTCGACTGACCGGGAAAAAATTACAAGAAAAAACCTATTACCACCACTCCGGATACCCCGGCGGACTGAAAGCCACGACTGCCGAGCAGCTCCTGGGAAAACACCCCACGGAAGTCGTGGCCAAAGCCATTCGCGGCATGCTTCCCAAAGGCTCCCTGGGGAAAAGACTGGGGAAAAAACTGCGAGTCTATGCAGGGACGGATCATCCGCATGAGGCACAATGCCCGGAACCATGGACACAAACCCGTTAGACAGGACATCCGCGTAGAATTGTACGCAGCGGGATCCAAAGAAAGGTACATACATGCCACAGCAGCGTTATTACGCCACGGGAAAACGAAAATATGCGATTGCGCGTGCATGGATCGAACCTGGCCCTCCAGAAATCACGATCAATGGACGAGCGTTTGAGCATTACTTTACCCTTCTGCCCCATCGCACACACGTGTCCACTCCCCTCGAGGTGACCAACACGAAAGACCAGTTTCGTATCAAAGCCTCTGTCCGCAGCGGGGGCGTGTCGGGACAAGCCGGAGCCTTACGACATGCCATTGCCAGGGCATTGGTGGTGATGAATCCGGATTTTCGCGGCAGTCTCAAGAAAGCCGGTTTACTGACACGAGACCCGCGTGTGAAGGAACGGAAAAAATACGGGCACAAAGGAGCACGGGGCCGATTCCAGTACTCCAAACGCTAACCGTGTGGACTGTCAGGACAGTCATCAGAAAGGGAAGGGCTCCGCACCTTCCCTTTTTTTCGTTTTCGGCGTGTCTCTGGCACATCCCCTTTCATCATTGATGCGGCAGGCTCGACTGACAGTGGCGATCCTTGGAGCCAGTGGGTACACGGGCGGCGAACTGCTTCGCCTGTTACACGGCCACCAGCGAGTCACCGTCACCACGGTGACAGCAGACAAATCCGTGGGGGTTCCCGTCTCAGCGGTCTTCCCCTCTCTCGATACGTTTCACGCCCTGCGCTTTGAACCGCTCCGCATTGAACGGATCATCAAAAAAGTCGATTTCGTGTTTGCGGCGCTCCCGCATACGACGTCCATGAAACCGGTGGCCGCATGCATCCGCGCCGGGAAACCCGTGATTGACCTGAGCGCCGACTATCGTCTGACACGGGCAGCCACCTATGAGCAATGGTATGGCACACCGCACACCTCGCCCGCACTCCTGAAACAATCCGTGTACGGACTTCCCGAACTCCACAGGGCCACGATCCGCCGCGCACGGCTTGTGGCAGCACCCGGGTGCTATCCAACGGCGGCCATTCTGCAACTGGCCCCATTGCTGGCCTGCCAGGTCATCCAGACAGACTCTATCGTTGTTGACGCCAAATCCGGCATATCGGGCGCAGGCAGAAGCCCTGCCCTGTCTTCCCATTTTCCCGAAGCGCATGACTCCATAACAGCTTATGCCATTGCCCGGCACCGCCACCTCCCGGAAATCGAACAGGAACTGGAGCGTATCATCACCACACACTCCACTCGACGACAAAGCCGCCCGACCGTGAACGTGGTCTTTACCCCGCACCTCATCCCGATGAATCGTGGGATCCTCAGCACAGCCTACGCCAAACTGCGGAAACCTCTCACGGACGATGCTGTGACACAGATGTACCAGGATTTTTATCGCCACGAACGGTTTGTCAGAATTCGAGAGGCGCCCTCGTTCATCAACCCGGGCCATGTTCGCGGGTCGAATTTTTGTGATATCGGAGCCTGTGTAGAGAGACGGACGCACCATGTCATCGCAGTGTCCGCTCTGGATAACCTGGTCAAGGGCGCGGCCGGACAGGCCATCCAGGCCATGAATGTCATGATGGGATTTCCTGAAGAGACGGCGTTGACATCGCCCGGCGTCTTTCCCTGACGTGGGCCACACCAGCACCGCCTCCCGTCCGGGAGCACGAGTCATGGTCGACACACACAACAGACACGGTGGTGTCACAGCCCCGAGAGGCTTCCTCGCCGCAGGGATCCACGCAGGGATTAAACCATCCCCGCTGTTCGATCTTGCCCTCGTCGTGTCCACCCACCCCGGAATCATGGCAGGAGTCTTCACGAAAAACCGAATCGTGGCGCCCCCCGTCCTGTTGTGTCGCCGCCAACTCAGACAACGCAACGGGCATGCCATGCTTGTCAACAGCGGCAACGCCAATGCGTTGACCGGCACGCAAGGCATGAAGGACGCCATGGAAATGCGCTCTCTCGTGGCGGCGCAATTACACGTTCCCCTCCATTCCGTCTTTGTTGGATCAACAGGGGTCATCGGCCGTCCTCTGCCGATTCAGGCCATACGCCATGCCGTCTCTCCTCTCATCCAACGCCTGGACAGAGCAGGGCATACACAGGCCGCACAAGCCATCATGACAACAGACACCACATGCAAAGAAATCGCTTGCCGGGCCACCATAGGCCGGCGGGTTCTCACGATAGGGGGAATGGCGAAAGGGGCCGGGATGGTTCATCCCAATATGGCAACCGTGTTAGCCTGCCTCACCACCGATGCCTCGATTACTCCCCGGGCACTTCAAGCGACACTGACCCGGGTCACCAACGAGACCTTTAACTGCATCAGCATTGACGGCGATACCAGCACCAACGATACCGTGCTGTGCCTCGCCAACGGGCAAGCCGGCAATCCGACGATTCGCATGGGAACACCGCAATGGAAAAAATTTCATGCACTGCTCTATGAAACCTGCCTGTCACTGTCTCAGCAAATTTGCCGCGATGGTGAAGGATGTACGAAAATCGTCGAGATCATCGTCCGCGGCACGAAGACCAACCACGAAGCCAAAACCATTGCGCGGACGATTGCGACATCGCTTCTGGTGAAAACAGCCTTTTTTGGAGAAGATCCCAACTGGGGCCGCATTGTGGCAGCCGCTGGTCGCGCCGGAGTGGCCTTTCATCCTTCCAGGCTGTCGTTGCACATCAACACCACGCCGGTCATGCACCACGGCCAGGGGGTGGGAGGCAGAGCGGCCCAACGTGCCCAGCAGATCATGCGGAACAAGGAATACACCGTCACGCTCTCAGTCGGAAACCAACCAGGGTTCTCCCGTCTCTGGACAACGGATCTTTCACACGAATACGTGACAATCAACGCTTCATACACAACCTAGCAAAGAATCTGCCGTGAACACGTGCTGCGAGAAGAACCTGTTGGTCACAGCCGGGGCCGGGTGCCCTGAAACCGGTCTGTACCATGCGACAGTCAAAGGCCAGGCGTGGGGAAGGTACCAGGAACACTCTCGCGTCTCATGGCACCCCTCGCAACGGGACACCACGACTCACGAGAACATGAAAACGTCTGGGCCTTTGCACACCCGACGACGTCGTCACAGTGTGAACGCCCTGCTGTTTGTGCTGGTCATGTTGCCGGGATGCGTGGTCTTTGAAACAACCTACGACGTGGCCAAAATCACCGCCAAAGGCGTCTACTATATTGTCAAAGGCGCCTACGAGCTGACGGCAGGCATTGGCAGGGTCGTCTACAGCATTGGGGAAACGACGTTCGAGGTTGTGCGAGCCCCGCTGGAGTGGCCCCTGACACATGACGAAATCGACACGATCGATGGCCTGCCGGTGAAAGAAGCCATCCGACTGGGTCGCGTCAAATGGGCGCCCTATGTCGTGAAAGGCAAACGCTATGTGCCCATGAGCGTCCGACAGGCGCAACATTACGAAGAGACAGGCATCGCGTCGTGGTACGGGGAAGAAACCCGCCAGAAAAAAGGCGGACATATGACCGCGAACGGGGAAGCGTTTAATCCAATGAGCTTAACCGCCGCCCACAAATACCTGCCCTTGCCGATCAATGTGAAAGTGACAAACCTGGAAAACGGGCGATCAATTATTGTCCGGGTCAATGACCGCGGCCCGTTCCCCTCCGCCAGGAACCCAGCCTCGGGACGACGCATTATTGACTTGAGTTATGCTGCTGCCCGCAAACTTGGATTCCACAAAAAAGGGTTGGCCCGCGTTCACGTGAAAGTGATCCCCGTCAAAGTGGAAACCTGAGGATTACGTTGCGCCTGCCCGGCCGCTTTCCATTCCCCTGGCCATGCCCCCCTCGCTCAGCCACGGTTCCCTGCGTGGATCAAGCGCTGGGCACGAACCCAACACCGTCATGATGACGATACCGTCGCGCAGGACTCTGGGATTGCGATATCGGGAACGGCTGGAGGCAGGACGTGGGCGTCGCCCCGTGGCCACGATACGTGCCATGGCAGCCGGTTCCTCCTGCACGTCATGCGCTGCCCCTTCGGGCATGACCGACGCCTCCACCGGTGAAGGCGAATCCTGCACCGTACCTGCAGGGGGGACAGATTCCTGAATGGACGGCGATTGCTGCTCGATCGCCTGGCGCAGCCAACTCCCGAGGGAGCTCAGAAACCAAACGAGGAGAATGATACCAAGAAAAACAAATGGTTCGAGTCTCACAATTGCCTCACCTGGTTGGCTCGTTTTGGGTGTCCTCTTCATCATGTGCAATGGATTCCCGCATCGCGGTATCGGCTTGCACGTTTTTCATTCGATAATAATCCATCAACCCGATATTCCCCTTCCGAAACGCGTCGGCCATGGCGCGAGGCACTTCCGCTTCGGCCTCGATGACCCGGGCACGCATTTCCTGTTCCAACGCCACGGCCATGGCCCGACGTTCTTCGGCCTTGGCCTGGGCAATTTGCTTGTCGGCATTAGCCTGGTCAATCTGTAACTTGGCACCAATGTTTTCGCCAACGTCCACGTCCGCGATATCAATGGATAAAATTTCGAAGGCGGTCCCGGCATCCAACCCTTTACTGAGAATATGTTTGGAGATTTCATCAGGGTTTTCCAGGACGTCTTTGTGCCGATCCGATGATCCGATGGTGCTCACCATGCCCTCCCCTACTCTGGCAATCACCGTCTCTTCCCCTGCTCCCCCGACAAGCCGATCGATATTCGCGCGAACGGTCACCCGCGAGACAGCCATCAGTTGAATCCCGTCTTTCGCGACGGCCGTAATCTTGGGAGTTTCAATCACCTTTGGCAGGACAGACATTTGTACCGCTTCCAGCACATCACGGCCGGCGAGATCAATAGCGGCCGCGCGTTTGAACGTCATGGGGATATTCGCCTTATCAGCGGAAATCATCGCGTTCACCACTTTCACGACATCGCCGCCAGCGAGAAAATGAGCCTCCAGGTCATTGGTGGGGATCTCCAGCCCGGCCTTGACTGCGCTGATCCGTGCCGTGACCACTGTACTCGGCGGCACTCGGCGCAGCCGCATCCCGACCAGCGTCAAAAGCCCGACATACGCATTCGAGGCCCAGGCTGCAATCCATAATGGAATGGGAATGAGGTAGAGAAACCCCATCAAAAATACGAGGAAGAGAAACAAGATCGCGAGGGTACCAAAGACTTGCGTTTCTGCACCCATGAAGCTCTCTCCTGTGTGGACCACATCAAACGGACCAACACCGTCGTGAGGCACTCTAACACAAACGGAGAGAAGAATGGCTGACGATTCAGGGACTCAGGACAGGCAGGAGAAAACAGCACACCGCGGGTCACAAGCCGAAATGTCCCAGACGGGGACGACCGTCCCTCGTTGAAACCACATCGAACACGCGAAGCGAATGCAGGCTAACTTGCGGGTGCCCCGCATAATTCCCCCGCGCACCCGCAAAACTCCCTCAAACATTTCAACATCATGCAGCGTGAGGGGTACGTTTCCTGCCATCATAATCCGGCCTCTGATTCTGTTGTTCCTGCATTTTCGGATACACCGTTTCCCCGCAATTCAAGCACCGTAACATCTCAATGTGGAGAAAGGGGCCATCCGTATCATAAAAATGATCTCGCACCAGCAACCCCTGACAACGAAGACATTTCATCGTAAGCCTCTCTGTTTTCATGGCCATTCCTGGCCCATGTGCAACGCCCCGTGGCGTCTGTTCCATATGCCCGTATAACGGCACACCGGCTTTTCCCCCAAGATAACCCTCGAGTTCCCGAAGTAAAGAGTCACACTCAATTACCCTGCGGGGTATGATGGCAGCCCCCACAGACAGCATACGAACAGACCGGAAGGCATCGTCCCCATTTCCAGACTAGCCGAACCTGATGGAGTCTGCTAGTATACCTTTCCCATGGAAATCGGCATCGTCGGGCTTCCCAACGTCGGCAAATCCACCGTCTTTAACGCACTGACTGCAGGAGGCGCAGCCGCCTCAAACTATCCCTTTACCACCATTGAACCAAACGTCGGCGTCGTCAACGTCCCGGACCCGCGGCTGGACCGTCTCACAGAACTGTTCAAACCGAAAAAAACGACCCCGGCATTCTGTCGGTTTGTTGACATCGCCGGCCTGATCAAAGGGGCAGCACGTGGCGAAGGGCTCGGCAACGCGTTTTTAGCCAACATTCGGGAAGTTGATGCCATTCTCCACATGGTCCGGCTCTTTCAGGATGAGGACGTGGTGCACACGTTGGGGAACATGGACCCGAAACGCGACATTGAAGTGATTGAAACCGAGTTAATGCTGGCTGACCTCGAAAGCATCACGAAACAGATCGACAAAGTGTCAGCCAAAGCACGATCCGGGGACAGGACGTCGCAGGACACGTTGACATTCTTCACGACACTACGGAATGGACTCGAAGCGGGCACACCCGTGCGGGAGCTTGGGCTTGATCCTGACCGTCTCAGGCATGTTTCCCTGTTGACATCCAAACCGGTCCTCTATGTCGGCAACACCGACGAGAATCCGGATCAGGATGTCGTCACCGAATTCCAGACGTTTGCCAGGGCACGCGGTTCGGAGTCAGTTGTGATCTGCGGAAAACTGGAAAGTGACATGGCTGAGCTGTCCGCCCAGGACCGCGAACTGTTTATGGCTGACCTGGGCATGCAGCAAAGCGGCCTGGAAAAGGTGATCGTGGCGGCGTACCAGACCTTGGGATTGTGCTCCTACTTTACCGGGGGGCCGAAGGAAGTCAGGGCGTGGACAATTCCCGTCGGGACGAAGGCCCCTCAAGCCGCCGGTGTGATCCACTCGGACTTTGAAAAAGGGTTCATCAAAGCCGACGTCTACCGCTTCACGGATATCGACCGGTACAACTCCGAGCAGGCGCTACGTGAGCAAGGCCTCATTCGCTCTGAAGGCAGGGAATACGTGATGCGCGACGGTGACGTCTGTCATTTCAAATTCAACGTCTAGTGTATCGTGTCATTGTCGAAGGGTAGCACTTCGACAAAACCGTCTCCAAAATATTCGGCCTCTACGCATGGGCTACGGCTCTGGCTTGTGAACATTTTGTCGAAACGATATTGCTGGCGGGGATTCAGGATAGCCAACGAGGCATCACACGTTGAGCAATTTCTTTGAAACCTTGACTGAAAGCAAGCACGGCCAGGACAAGCGACAATTTCTACCATTCCAAAATCGTGGTTTCCACTTCCTGTTTGGCTCGCTCTAAACCCGCTTTGGCTTGTTCCCATAGGAGTTTGGCTTGATTGCGAATTTCAGTGATGTGGTTGGCGATTTCGGTTTGTTTTTCCAAAGGTGGCTTTGGAATGTTTAGTTTTTTGAAAAACTCATCGGAAACTCTTTGATGACCTGCTGAACCTGAAAAATACAGGACAGCATGATTTCTCAATGAACGAAGCCGCAGTAATCCATAAATGTATCCGATGTCGATCCCTGATTTCGCTCTGAAAATATGGAACTCTGTTGAACCAAAACCTATGCTATTTCTCAAGCCCGATACTATCGCTGATTTTCCATTTTGCATACACGGCGTTATTTTTGCCCAAAGCAAATCATTGTCTTGAAATTTCGTATACCCACCAGACTCTGTCACTGTTCTGAACTCCGAAATGTCTGCCTCTCCATACTCATCTGATATTTTTTCCATTGGTATAAATGTCGCTTGTGTATCAGGTGAGAATCCAGAAAAAGACACAAGAGGGTTTATAAACACACAGTCCCCGAACCTATTCATTGGGTATTCGGCAGTCTCAAGGATATATTTGTTTTGATGGACAGGTGCATCAAGCCGCCCACCCGATATCTCACTTAACCGCCGCGTAAAAATTCGGCTTTCCAAAGTGCCTTCTCCTACCTCCGGCAATTCAATCCCCAATTCGCCCAAAAGGTAATCATCAATTCCGTCCAGCAACTTCTTCGCTTGTTCTTCTTTTTCCTTTTTCGCAAGGTATGCTTTCCGCATAATTTCGACTATAGGCAACCCCTCAACGACTGGTATTTTGATTAGGGCTTTATAATCAAGAGCCGGACGCGTTCCCCCTGTTGTTCTCTTTATTGCAAGTTTCTGCCCGACCTTTGAATTCAGGAAAACCGCAAGATAGTCGCTGGTTCTTTTGTTTCGGGTTCTAATAACCACAGAATGCTGATTGATATTTCCTTCAAATCCCTCTGGAGCAACAGCGGAACTTGCAATTCTCCCCGTAATGGTTACAAGCAAATCCCCTCCGAAAACACGGCTGCGAGACAGATAATTTTCATGGGTTTGTTTATTGATAAAAACCAAGTTGTCAAAATTGATCCCTTCTTCGGTAATATTTTGTACCCGCAACAAAGGGATTCCAACAGATTCATCCGCATAATACTCATCTCCTCCTGCCTTCAACGGAGTTGCGCCGCCATCCATGGTAAGAGCAAAATCGCCGAGAAACCTTTCCGCTTTTCCTCTGACAATAGTGTCAATTTTTCGCAAATCTGTTCTATAGAAAAACGGGTCAAGCCGTCCATCCAATTCACTTCGCCTGACTATAAAGACTTTGTTTTGATCGGTTCCCGATGAAAGCCGAAAATTCATGCTTCACTCGCCTCCACGGATTTAATGAACTCTTCAAGTTCCTTGCCAATACAATCCAATTCATTATTGCCGGTCGCCCTTCCAGTTGCGTCATAGCCAATATCTTCGGCAATTGCCATAAAGATAGGGTAATCATCTAATTCCTGCTGTTTTTGCTCTAAATACCGCTCTGTCAAGTTTGCTCTGAGAGCATCCAGTTTGCTCCTGTACTCAGCATTAACCGTTTTTTTCCACTCCTTGTAAGGTTCGGAATTTGTAAGTTCTCTGCCTTCCAGCCCGGCAGCGTTATCAAATCCCCGCAATTCTCGAATGTGCGTTTTCCCCTCATCGTCTATCGCACGATACTGCGCGCCGTAATCATTCTCCCGTTTGATTCGTTCTTGCAGGCCGGTTTTGTGACTGATAATTCCTTCCGTAGTGGTCCTCTTGTGTTTCTTCAAAAACATCACTGAACTTTTTACACCCGCTCCCGTTGGTTGAAAGGCGGTCTGCGGCATTGAAACAACAGCCACAATGCGAAACTTTTCTTCAATGCCATCACGGACATATTGCAGACTTGAATTCGTCAGTATCCCATCGGGAATAACAATCGCCAGGTAGCCGCCTTCTTTCAGATAGTTGTGGCACTGTTCAATAAAGAGAATCTCAGTATTCTGGTTTGCCCTTTGTGTTCTTTCTTTCCCGTGCAAATCGAGCCAATGAATACCTTTCCAGGCAAAGTTATACTGATGCAAATAGGCTTGCTCTGTTTGTCGAACCACAGACCCGAACGGCGGATTGGTGATAATAAAATCAAACCTGTCAAACTTGAAATGACGATTTCCGGTCTTGCTGACTATCCCTTCTATTGTATGACCTGCGCCATCTTTTTTGTCATCCACTGGCCGTAATCCATCCTCACGCACAACATTTGTGTGACCGTCGTCATGGATCATCATATTCATCTTGGCGACGCGAGCTATCTGTTCATTGACTTCAATGCCAAACAAATTTTTCTCGGCGAAATCATGCCAGTACCGGTAATGTTTTGCAGAACCTCGTTCATAGTAGGTATCCGCCTGATGTCTGACCTTATCCAACGCATGCAGCAGAAACCCGCCACTGCCGCAGGACGTATCCAACACCAGCGAGTTATTGGTAATCGGCAAGACACCAACAATGAACCGAACAATTGGACGGGGCGTAAAGTACTGACCAAAGTCACCGCGGAAAAATGAGCCCATGAATGTCTCAAACGCTTTGCCTTTACTGTCAAGATCGGTTTCGGAAAGACTGACTTCCTGCAGATACGTTACCACCGTGCGGAGCTTTGCAGGCGAAAGCCGTATACCCTCTCTGAACATTTCCGGCTCTTTTTTCCTGCCCTCTTCATAGAGAGCATCAATCCGTTGCTTCAGCGTCTTGTTGGTTTTTTCTTCGTTTGATTCCGTAAAAATCTGGAATTGGTAAGGCGTGCCTGCTTCATGCGTGTTACGCTCATCCCACAGTTTACAGAAAATCAACTTGTCCAATTCATCAAAAGCATTGGATGGATTGAGTTCACCACCACCCCAGAGTGCATCGTGTGCCTGTTGGAATCGGCGTGTCAGCTCCGCTTCGGAGATTGCTCTGATCTCAGAAAACCGTTCACCATGTTTTCCAACTCCACCCTTGACAAACCTGTATTTTGGAAGATCGGAAACACCAGATCGTGGAATATCTGATACAGGTATCTGTTTTCGGGGTCTCCCGCTATCGACTTGATAATAGACATCCTTCAGACCGGAAGTCGTCCAAACATAGGTTGCGCCTTCTGCAACCGTGTAACTGAAAGCCTGATTAACGGCCTGAGAAAACTCTCCCTCAGATACATATTGTTTCTTACATTCAACAACACAGTACGGAGACGTGTGCGCCTCGTCTTTGTAGACAACAATATCTGCCTCCGCCGTTTTGGACCCGATCGTAACCGGCACAAACAGGCGGATAAGTTCCGGCGGATAGTGATAGTCCAAAACCAGTTTGACATACGTTTCCGCTTGAACCTTTTCTTCGGGATTCGTGTAGTTCCGGGTTTTGCCTTGTTGTCGATAGGTAATGCGTTTTGGATCACGGTCGTCGTCAAACTCGATTAACCCTGCGTCCATGCCCCGCCTTATGAGTTCTGATTCCGTCATGCAAACATTCTCCTCCAAAATGTTTACCGCACCTGAACCGTTGGGGAACGCATTGTCCTGTATGTTTTCTGCTTCTTCAACTCCCCAACCATGCGTTCATCTTCATGCAATCAACCAGTTGACAATCGGTTTTGCGGACAGGTAGAGCACTCACACATCGTATGTATCCTGTCACAATCCTCTTCACATTCACCATGAGCGGGAGTGCTTCTCATGCCAATCAATGCGCTACGAAAACCAGGAGCAAAGATGAGCCTGCAGGAAGCGCTTGAGCGAGTCGACAAACTCAAACGCATGGCGGCAAGCAGCAATCCTCACGAGGCCTCCGTGGCTGCTGAGCGGCTGAAAACCTTTGACATCAACGCCGCCCGCCTGCCCCGGGCTGCCCGGGCTGAAGGTATACCTGATGCCACCGAACCAACAGCTGGCACAGAGACAGCCGGAACCGCATCCCCCGGCAACGCGATCAAAGTCCTGGACGAATTGCCCGTGGTTCCCTACCTGGAACTGGGTGAGCTGGAAGTGGAACAGCCCCCTGAAAAATCGTCGGTGAACTGGGACGTCCTGCACGCGGAATTACTGGAACGCGCGCACCATATCGGGGCCCACGCCATTATCAACATCCAGATTAAAGGCACAATTCAGCGGAAAATTCTGATGGGCACGGCTCTCAAATATCTGACCCCGCAGGAAATACTGGAGCGACAGGCGGCAAACAAACTGGAAGACGACGAGAAAGCCTATCTTGAGGCGCAAAAGGAACGGCGGGATGAAGAGTGGGCTCCGCCCGTCGGGTAGCCTGTATGCGTCCCATCATATATGGCATACTCGGCTCACACACGGCTCGGGTCGGTGAACGAGACAGCCGGATCAGGAACGGATAAACGGCATGGCAGAATTTCACTATCAGGACATCTTTGAACATGGAGCCGATACGACGACCTATCGAATGTTGACGTCGGACCACGTCTCCACCACCACCTTTGAAGGGCGGGAAATTTTACAAGTACGTCCCGAAGCACTCACGCTCCTGGCACGCGAAGCCATGGATGACGTCACGCATTTGTTGCGGTCGAGCCACCTGCAACAGTTGGCTCACATCCTGGACGACTCCGAAGCCTCGGCGAATGAACGCTTCGTGGCACTGGAACTGCTCAGGAATGCAAATGTCGCCGCAGGACGTGTTTTGCCGGGATGTCAGGACACTGGCACAGCGATTGTCATCGGGTATAAAGGGCAGCAGGTGTTCACCACCGGCCACGATGAGGAGGCACTCTCGCGCGGTATCTATGAAGCGTACGCACAACGCAACCTGCGCTATTCACAGATGGCCCCCCTTGATATGTACACCGAGCACAACACCGGCGTGAATCTTCCAGCGCAGATCGATCTCTATGCAACCCAGGGCACAGCATACCGTTTTCTGTTCATCGCCAAGGGCGGAGGTTCGGCGAACAAGACTTTTTTATATCAGGAGACCAAAGCCTTGCTGAATCCGCAATCTCTCCGCTCCTTTCTCGCAGAGAAAATTCGCACCATCGGCACCTCTGCCTGTCCGCCCTATCACCTGGCTATCGTCATCGGAGGGCTGTCCGCGGAGTTCACGTTGAAGACCGTCAAACTCGCAAGCTGCCATTATCTTGATGATCTTCCGACAGCTGGCAATCAACGAGGTCGCGCGTTCAGGGACCTCGCCCTGGAACGGGATATTTTACAACTCTGCGTGGAGACCGGGATCGGCGCGCAATTTGGTGGTAAATACTTCGCGCACGACGTGCGGGTGATTCGTCTCCCACGCCACGGCGCGTCCTGTCCTGTGGGCTTGGGGGTTTCGTGCTCCGCTGATCGACAAATCCTGGGCATCATCACGAGAAACGGCATTTTCCTCGAGCAGCTCGAAACGAATCCCGCACAATATCTTCCTGACGTGCACGAAGACGATCTCACCGAGGCCGTTGCGATTGACCTTACCCAACCCATGTCGGACATTCTCGCTGAACTGCGCAACCATCCCGTCGGCACCAGGCTGTCACTCACCGGGCCTCTTGTGGTAGCGCGAGACATCGCCCATGCCCGGCTCAAAGAACGGCTGGACGCCGGCCACGGGCTCCCGACATACTTCAAAGATCATGTGGTGTACTACGCCGGGCCCGCCAAGAAACCCGAAGGCTATGCTTCAGGCTCCTTTGGCCCCACTACCGCCGGACGCATGGATACCTACGTCGCCCAGTTCCAGGCTGCAGGGGGCAGCATGGTCATGCTGGCAAAAGGGAACCGCTCTCAACACGTGCGCGAGGCCTGTCAGACATACGGGGGATTTTATCTGGGATCCATCGGTGGCCCGGCAGCCAGGTTGGCTCAACACAGCATAAAAA
>RKSG01000136.1 GCA_007570995.1 Nitrospirales bacterium | reverse complement strand
CCGCCCTGACCGTGGCGGAAGGGGCTACGACTACCTACACCGTGGTCCTCAACACAGCACCCAGTGGCGACGTCACCGTGACGCCAGACGCCGGCTCATCTGGCACGATCACCGTCTCCGCTGCACTGACCTTCAGCCCCGGGATAGGGACACTCGCTCAGACAGTGACAGTCACAGCCCTCACGGATTCTGACAGTACCGACGGCCGCGCCATCATCGTTCATACGGTGAACGGCCACAGGGGCGCCCCCGCTACCGATGTGACCGTTACAATCAACGACACCGAGAGCACCGCCCGCCGGACCACCCTCAATCGCGTGATTCTACCGGAAGTAGCGCGGGCACTGGCCGACCACCGGGTGAGCACGATCGCGCAACGCATCAGGCATGCCAGATCCACCCCCGCAAACAGGGCCCGGAATATCACCATTGGTGGTCAGTCCACGCTGGCCGGGGTCCTGACCACCCACGGGCTGGCCTTCGCCGAGAACACTCTCAACCTGAAGACCCTGCTGGGCAGTTCCGACTTCGTGCTGCCATTACACGCGCTCGATGCAGGCCAGACGCCTGGACTGTCCGGAGTGACCCTGTGGGGTGGCGGCGACTACCGCGCATTCTCCGGTAAGGACAGCACAATCGAATGGGATGGCGACATGTTCAGTGCACATCTGGGAGCCGACACACTCCTGCACGACAACCTGTTGGCCGGTGTGGCAATGTCGTGGAGCAAGGTGGATCTGGACTATGACTTGACCGGCCTCAGGCAGAGAGGCGATTACGAGGTCAATCTCACCACGGTTCACCCCTACGCAGGCTGGACTGCGCTGGCCGGGCGGCTGGATGTGTGGGCCACGGCAGGGTACGGCTGGGGCGAGTTGGAAATCACCGATGACGATTCGACCAGCCGGCGGACAGCCAGTGATGTCACAACGCAGACTGTGGGGGCCGGCGGCAGCACGCAGGTGCTGAAGATCAGAGAGGCCACGTTACGGCTCAAGGTCGACGCTTTGCACACGACCATGGACGTGGACGAGAGTGCTGGACTGCCGGCTGTGATGGTCGAGGCACGACGGATGCGGCTGAGCCTGCAAGCCAGCCAGACACATACGCTGGCCGGTTGGGGGCAACTGAGCCCCACGGTCGAAGTTGGTATGCGTCATGACGCCGGCGACGGGCGGACGGGCACCGGGGCCGAGGTGGGCGGTAGACTGCACTACACCGACGTGGTGCGCGGACTGACGCTGGAAGGCCACGGGCGGGTGCTGCTGGGGCATGGCGGCGACTATGAGGACTGGGGGATTGGTGGGGCGGTGCGGCTGGAGACTGGCCAGGATGGGCACGGGTTGTCGTTCAGCCTGCAACCCACCTGGGGCACCACCGCCAGCCGGGTGGCTCAAGTGTGGGCTCAGGAGGCCGCCCTGCTTCCGATGTCCGCTACCCGTCCGCGAGACGGACGGATTGACCTGAACCTCAGCTATGGGCTGGTTTGGAACGAGAGCCTGGTGACTCCCTACGGTCAGCTGGCCCTGACAAACAGCGCGACGCGATCTTACCGGCTGGGCAGCCAGATACACTTGGGCAACCAGCTCACCTTCAAACTGGAAGGCACACGGCGGGAGAACGCCACACAACCGGTTGACCATGGCATTCTGCTGCAAATCAGGTGGGACTTCTAGCTTCACCAACCAGGACGCCAGGCTACCGCCGTCTCAGCAAGATGAGACACCATCGTTGCACGCCCCCCTGTACAGACACTCTCACGTAACAGAGCAGCGGCAGGAGCACAGATCGACGCTTTGCCGATTCTCCGTTCCGCTGGTATGCTGGTGTCTGAATGAGCTGGCGTAGCTCAATCGGCAGAGCAGCGGTTTTGTAAACCGCAGGTTGGAGGTTCGATTCCTCTCGCCAGCTCCACTTGGCACAATGACCGATGTCACTGGCCCGACGCGACAGGCTGGAAGTTGTGCCCTGCTAGTCCCTGATCGTCACGGTCATCTCAATGCGCTCGTTCGGGTTGTCACGAGTATCGCGCGGGACGTTGACCACACGATCCACAACATCCATCCCGCTGACCACTTCCCCGAATGCCGTGTACTGACCATCCAGAAAAGACGAATCCGCCACACAGATAAAAAACTGGGACCCAGCACTGTCCGGGTCCTGGGCACGGGCCATCGAGAGAACGCCACGTTTGTGGGGTGTGTTGCTGAACTCTGCCTTCAGCCGAAACCCGGGGCCACCCGTCCCATGAGTGGAACGATCTGCCTGCTTACTGTTCGGATCACCACCCTGGATCATAAACCCGGGAATGACTCGATGAAACGTGGTGCCGTTGTAAAACTGTTCCGACGCGAGTGTACAAAAATTACTGACGTGGTTCGGCGCCACGGTCGGATAAAACTTCAGGACAATGTCTCCCCAGAACTCGCCATTGGGGGCCACGGTAATGATGGCCCGGGTCTCGCTGGTTATCTGACGCTGATTGGCCACGCTGTCTCCTTTCAAAAGTAGGGCCGGGGAATGGAACGGTAACGGCCCAGTGTGTCGCTGATGTTCACCCAATGCATGCCGGCGTCCTGACTGCGAAAGGCGCCCGCGCTGGTCCCGACGTACAAGGCACCTTGCGGCGAGCCGATCAGCACCTGAACCGATAATTCGGTCAAGCCCTCATTCACCGACTCCCATGCCGTGTCCTGAAGAGTATTTTTAAAAATCCCACGACCGGTGGCCACGTATAACGCCGACGCCGTGGCCACAATGCCGCGGATTGAATCATTCGGCAACGACCGGCCGACCGGCCGCCATGTCTTCCCCGCATCCCGACTGCGATACACCCCGCCATCGAGTGTGCCCACGTACATCTGGTGATCCGGGCCCACAGTTGTCACTCGAATATACGTATGGGTCAGACGTTCCTTGGGATCAACGAGCGGATCACCGACCTTTTCCCATCCGACACCCCCCGTGCCTGCAGTGGCAGTCCGATACAACCCCTGACCCGCAGTGCCGGCAAACAAGTACCGATCGTGAGTGACCAGGCTCGTGACTAACATCTGCTCCAGGCCAGGAGCCATCACACCCCAGCGCCGTGCGGTTTCGTCGAACCGGTACACGCCGTTTCCCGTGCCGGCATACAGGGTCCCGTGGCGAGACAGAAGCGATTTGACTTCCAGAGATCGCAAGCCGTCTTTCATCGGTTCCCACGTGGTCCCATCTTCCCGTGTTCGAAAGACACCACCCCGCACGGTCCCGGCATAGACCGTTCCATGTTCGTCTGCACTCAAACAGAGAATAAACCGATCATCCAGGCCGATGTTGATGGATCCCCACGTCTCGCCACGATCGCGACTGACAAAAACCCCGAACCCGAATGAACCGGCATAGAGCCTGCCGTCATCGGTCATCGCCAGTGCCTGAATGCTCGGCGGCATGCCGCCTTCACGGTCGTGGAAATCGCGGTGCTGCCCTCGTGAGTCCTCGACCCGGAACCCACCTCCCACACACAGGACCAGGGCCACCCCCAGGATAACGGTGACTCGCACAGAGACCCCGCAGGAACCATGCCGCATCACCACGCCCCCTCTCCCGTCACAAAACATTTCGCCGAGACAGGCACATGATAACCTGTGATACGGGCTGGCAACGGATCAGATCCTCAGATGGGGGCATCAGACGGGAGCGGCTGTTTCCGTCCGAACAGTCTGGCGCCCCAGATGCCAATTTCATAGAGCACGATGAGCGGGACAGCCATTAAGAGCATCGTGAACAGCGTGGTGTCGGGCGTGATGACCGCCGACAGGATCAGCGCCAGCATCGCCGCATGGCGTCGGTAACGAACCAAATGCTCATACGACACGAAACCGGCCCGCGCCAGCAGGGAGAGCGCCAGCGGAATTTCAAACGCAAAACCGAACGCCAACAGGAACTTCACGTTGAAATCCACATAGGTCCCCACGGCCAGTTCGGGTTTGAGTTCGCGTTCCAGGCCAAAGGTCACAAAAAAGTTAATCACCAGGGGGAGGATCACGATATTACAAAAGACCAGGCCCAGCACAAAAAACCCGGTGGCGAGCAGAAAGAACGGGAACCCCCATTGTTGCTCACCAGGCAACAGGGCCGGTTGGACAAACTTCCAGAACTGATGAAGCATGACCGGCAGGCTGACGACCATCGCGGCCAGAAAAGAAATTTTGATAGACGCGAATAAGGCTTCGGCCGGCCCGTAAAACAATAAATCATCCGCGAACGGCCGCTTAAACCATTCAATCAGATCGGTGGCAATCGAAAACATCGCCACGAACGCTACCAGAATCGTCGCGCCGATAATCAGGAGGCGACGCTTCACCGCACGGATATGACGGGTCAGAGGGTGGACGAGTGTAGCCATGGGGGGTCGCAGAATAAAGCAAGCTGGTATCGCCAGCTGCACGTTACGGCGTCGAGGTCCCGGATTGTGCGTTCCGATACGCGCGAATGCATGCCGCGATGCGATCTTTGGTGTCCAGTTTTTCTTTCTGAAGCCGTGTTTTGAGGAGGGCTTCCTGAGGCGTCAGGGTATGGTGTTTCAGCAACGCCAGCAGCTCGGCATCCAACCGGTGATGGGTCTTTTCCAGCTTGCAGAAATCGTAGCTGGTCTGACGAAGCCGTTCGGCGATTTGCTCATCAGTCAGCATGATGGCTCTCCTGTTGTTGAAACGGTCGCATTCTCCCGGAACATTCCCCATGGTCCTGTTCCGTCAGGTGCATCAGAATAGCATCCTCGTCCGGATTCGTATAGTAGGCCCTGCGGCGGCTGTATTGACGAAAACCCAGAGACTGATACAGTGCACAGGCCGCACCATTGCTCGCCCGAACCTCCAGGAATGCCCGCGTCGCGCTCTGTGCCTGCCCCTCCTGCAATGCGTGTTGCACCAGATGCCTCGCGATGCCCTGACGCCGATTCTTCGGCCGTACCGCCACATTCATCAGCCGGACTTCTTCAAAGACCACCCAGTAACAGAGATACCCGAGCAACTCGGCTTGTGCTCCACCACTCGGGGAAAAGGCTCCAAGGAACCGGCTGAAGGGATTGCCCTGCAATTCCGCCTCAATCATCGCCTGAGTCCAGGGTGTGGCAAACGATTCGCGTTCGATGGCCAGGATGTCCTGCACATCGCGTGAGACCAGGGATCGCACGAGACAGACCCTGCCGGATGCCGTGTCGACCGTCATCGTCCCACCATGACAGGGAACGCCATCAGGATGATGCAGGCCGCCTGTTGATGTTCCATTGAACTTCCGCCTCCGATGGCTGGATGTAGTGTGGTGCAACAAGGGGACCGGCGACTGTCCTGGTTCGAAAAGACGACAGGCTGAGCAACCCGACCGCAACGGCAGATGGGTATCCCCCTCCCGGGGCACCGTGAACGACCCTGTCCCCTAACGCCTCCGTGAATGCGTCCCGATGACGAAGCCAGCCCTCTCCAAACATGACTGTCGGCTCGTGAACAGCTTCCACCACGTCCCGAACTGTCCCCATCCGGTCATCTGTCAAGCGAATCATACGCCCTTCCCGCCACTGAAACTGCGCCCAGTACACGTCGTTGGCCCGGGCGGTCAACATCGGACACAGGGGAAGAGAAACGAGGCCACCATGCTGACGCCATGCCATTGCTTCCAGTGTCGACACGGTCACCAGAGGCAGCCCTGTGACAAGCCGTAACCCTATCATAGTCGCAAGCCCCACACGCAAACCCGTGAACGACCCCGGGCCTGCGGAAACGGCCAGACCGTCGACGACCGATAACGAGGAATCCGCAGACTGCAACAACGCGTGAATGGCCGGAAGAAGCGACCCGGAGTGCGAGACGCAGTCGTCACGACTGTCATGCGCCACGACGGTTGTCTCATCCATGAGGGCCACGCTTTGGCATCGTGTGGCCGTATCAACAGCCAGTATGTTCATCACGCCATTTCACAAGACCGGTCAACAGGGGCAGGATTATCGAACCGGATCACCGCACATGAAACGATTGCCTGGGCAAGGTCACGTTGGCTGCCAGTTCCAGGAACGCCAGTTCCACCAGTCCGGCCGTCGTGAGATCCGTGGCATTAATCACAAAAGGCAACACCAGCGCATTCGCCTGTTCATCAGACCTGTTCTGCCGTTCACGCGAGCCATCCTGTCCATCCTGTCCGTTGTCAACGGGCCGAAAATCCGACGCCGAGAGCACCAGACGAGTGTCCTCTTCCGACGTCCGATATTCAATGGTGTGCATGTGAGCCGAATACCGATCCACCCACACATACTGGCGACCGCCGGACGAATCAGGCCAACCATCCGGGAACATCGCGGGTGGAAACGCCACAGGGACACTGTAGCGGTAGGCTTGACCGTCAACCCGCATGTCGGGAGACCGCGAGGCCCAGGGCACCTTGCCAAGGAGAAGATCCACCGCGTGCAGACTGAGCTGAATCGGCATGCTCATGTCGCCGAGGCCACGCAGATCCCCTACATGCCCGACGATCATGTCCGGGCGTTCAGGCACGCGCAGTGCATATACCTGCCCGCGCAACAGGAAATCAAACACCCTGCCGCCCACGCGCGTCAGTCCTGTCACGCGAATCGAATGCGGTCGCTGGTAGAACAGTGTCCCGTGAATGCGGCGCGAAAACGGAAGATGCGCACCACGGATATCAGCCTGAAACAACCCCTTGAGACTGTGAATCCTCGACTCACGGGCTTGGAGGATCGCCAGCACTTCTTCGGAAGTACGCACACGTTCCGGTGCAACAACGGGCACCGATGACACACCGGTGCAGGCTTCAATCCCGAAAAACACCACACCCAGGGCAAGCCACAGGCGCAGCGGAGAGAACAGCCCCCGACGACAGACACCACGATTCAAGACAGGCCCTACACGGTTACGAGACCGGCGTCATGATATGATCCAACACTTCGTCCACCACCTGCACCCCGTGGAGTGCAATCCCGGGGGAGCTCACCCGATCGGTGATATTCCCTTGAGGCAACACGCACCTCCGGAAGCCCAACTTCACGACTTCACGAATCCTCAAGCCAACCTGACTGACGGGACGAATTTCACCTCCCAGGCCGACCTCTCCAATCCAGCATGTCTGACCATCCAGCGCGCGATCCCGGAAACTGGAGATAATGGCAGCAATGATCCCCACATCAATAGCGGGTTCGTCAATGCGGAGACCACCCACCACATTGAAATAGACATCATGCCCGGACAGGTGCAGCCCCAGTCGTTTTTCCAGCACGGCGAGCAGAAGGGCCACACGATTGATCTCCGCACCGTTTGCCACGCGCTTGGGCATCGCATATCCCGTTGATGTGACCAGGGCTTGCAGTTCAACGAGAATCGGACGACTTCCCTCCAGGCTCGACACCACGACCGACCCGGCACTTTCGGCGGGGCGTCCTGCCAGAAACAGTTCGGACGGATTCTCCACTTCCCGCAAGCCGTCCTCATTCATTTCAAACACGCCGATTTCATTGCTTGCCCCGAACCGGTTCTTCACGGCCCGCAGAATGCGATAGGCGTGGCTCTTGTCGCCTTCAAAATACAGGACCGTGTCCACAATATGCTCCAGCAGCCTGGGTCCGGCGATCATGCCTTCCTTTGTCACATGGCCAATGACAAACACCGGCACACCTGTCTGCTTGGCATACCGCATGAGCTGACACGCCACCTCCTGCACCTGGCTCACGGTTCCGGGGGCAGAGGTAACCTGGTCGGTATAGATGGTCTGAATGGAATCCACGACCAGGGCTGTTGGCTGGAGGGTATCAGCGACGGAGAACAGGGCTTCAAGGGAGGTTTCCGCCAGAACATACAGTGAGGGACACAGCACGCCCAGACGATCCCCACGCATTTTGATCTGCTGGACAGATTCTTCACCCGATGCAAAGAGGACCGGGCGGTTGCCCGTTTTCAGTCCAGTCAAAACCTGAAGTAACAGTGTCGTTTTGCCAATGCCGGGATCGCCGCCGACCAACACGATGGACCCGGGCACGATCCCGCCCCCCAACACGCGATCAAACTCGGCCAATCCCGTCTCAAGGCGAACATCTTTGGTTACGGCCACGTCATTGATTGGAACAGCAACGGCAGGTTCCTCAATTGCCCGTCTGCCATGAATGTCAGCCCCGCGTCGAACAGAGACGTCAGTGACTTCTTCCTTCAGAGAATTCCACTGCTCGCAACCCGGGCAACGCCCTGCCCATCGCGGCGACTGGAACCCACATTCCTGGCAGACAAAAATCGTGCGTGATTTGCCGGGTTTCATGAGCAGGATACGTGGCCGGTCCACGACCACAGCACTTCCGGGTCACGGAAATCTAAGGGAAAATGGCAATAGACCCCACAGAGTGTGCCATGCCCGTTTTCCATTAACCACTCGGCGTTGTTCGGAACGCCAGGATCGACGAAACATTAGATGGGTAACGTGTGAAAAAATCACATGACTTTGATTCCGTGGCAGGTTCAAACACTACCCCAAGGCCATTTGATATTTTCTCTATAGTACCGTTGCCGGTTTTGATACATCACCCAAAAGTGTCACGTTTGTTGCATTGCCCATGTCCATGTATCCTTCGTTGCACGATTATTCACCACTCTCGGCGGCTTGCCGCAATGCAAGGAAGGCTTCCTTAAGTGTCTGATTCACTGCAGAATCCGGCTCATTCAAGACCAGTGATTGATAGGCTGTGAGATAATCGGCGCGGATGCGGTGAAACAGATGCAAAAAATGCCGCAGAAACCCGATGCAATCCAGTATAGCAATCTCTGTGCCATTGGTCTTTTCATAGAAAGTGGCTGCATATTCGGCCACTGCAGGATCAATCACTTCTGTAGTCACAAAAAGATAATTGTCGATCCGCTCCGGTGACGAGGCAATTTTCTTTACGGCCACATCAATGTCACCTTGCGTGACGCGTTTCAGCTTCATTTCGTAGGCTGTAACAATAGAGTCATCTCCTGTAAGACATATTTCCACATCGCCCAATGAACCGGTGTGGAGGTCAGCCGCATTGTGTGACTCCAGAGGCAGGATGTTTTCAGAAAGTCGTGATCCTGCCGCTTCATAGGCGGCTGCCACAACCAAGACAGGCAAACGGCTCGCGTTTTTACAGGCCAGGTGCTGGCTGATTAAGGTGACAATGGACTCCGCTGATAACGGCAAAGCGTCTTCAGTGCACTTCAATGTGTTAAGCAATGAATCGATACGGGCTCGTTTCTCATCCCGCAACAACAGCAAAATGCGCACGGTTTCGACAAACAGACTATCAGCAGATATCCGCTGTTCGGCCACATCTTCCAGTAGTTCAATCGTTTTTTTGTAGAGGTCCCTCGGTTTGCCAATAAGCTCCAGGTCAATGGTCAGCGGATGGCCGATATTGCGCAGTGTCGGCGTGAGAAATGCTGTTGTCTGATTGACCGGTAAGCGGTGTTCATTGATGAATACGGCCAAATAGCGTTCATCGTAGGCACGACCGGAAAAGCTGTCAGTACCGCCGATTTCAGTATATGGCTTGCGCGGGTCGATAACGGGATTGTCCAGCTTACCCAGCAGGCACGACATGAGCAGGCGTACTCCTGCTCGGTTGTTCATGCAACGACACACATAATCAACCCGCTCCCTGATTATCGGATCGCCAAT
>RKSG01000004.1 GCA_007570995.1 Nitrospirales bacterium | reverse complement strand
CGGGATAGCGCGTGATGACCGGATGCCGGGAAGGCGCGTTCGAGGTGTCCAGGTCAGACGGGCGTGGGAAAAGCCCCCCTCCGTCCCCTGGTCGCACGGGGCGCCAGGGGCATGCCCCTGGTCAAACCCAGGGGCATGCATTCCCGCAGCCCCCCCTCCGTCCCCTGGTCGCACGGGGCGCCAGGGGCAGGCATTCCCGCAGTGAGTTGAGCGGGAATCCAAGGGCTGATGGACGACGTGAACAGGTTGTGGAATTATGGAATGTGTGAAGTGTCAGGGACTGATGCTGGTGGAACGACATTATACCACCGTGAGTAAGCACCTCCACGCCCGGTGCCTCAACTGCGGGTTCTGGTTTGATCTGGTGGACGTGCTCAGGTTTTTTCACCGCGTCGTGCAAAACGCCTATGATGGGGCAAAATTTCGAGATACGCTGTAAGCCTCCCTCCTCCCAACACCGGCTTCCCCCTGCCCTGCACGACGTCCTCTCTCCCCGTGTTCCCACCCGGATGCCGGATAACTCGCCGATCCCCCGATCATCAGCGGGCTATTGTTTCGAGAGTCTTTTCAAGCCTTCCCGAATCAACTCATCCAGTGACAGGGGCTGGGAACTCTCCCGGCTCACGGTGTCAATGGCGTGCTTGACTTCCTTGGGCCGGTAGCCAAGGTTGACCAGGGCAGAAATGGCGTCCTGTTTTGACGCATGCAACGATGCCGATACGGCAGGGTCGTGATGATCCCGGTCGCCGCCCTGCAGGTCGGCGATTTTGTCCTTGAGTGCCAGGGCCATGAGACCGGCGGACTTTTTCCCCACGCCCCGCACCGAGGCGAGTGTCTCAATGTCGTTCGTGAGAACGGCCTGCGCCAGGTCGGGAATTGACAGGGTGGACAACACACTTAAGGCCAGTTTGCCGCCCACTCCGGAAATTTTTGTCAGCAGGGCAAAGGCTTGTTTTTCGGCGGACGTGAGGAACCCGAACAGATGCGTCGCGTCTTCTCCCTGCTGGGTGAAGATGTGCAGCGTCAGCGTGGCCTGAAGATCGGGCAGGGCAAAATAGGTACTCAGCGGAATCCAGACTTCAAAACCAATGCCGTGAACGTCGAGAACAAGCCGGGCGGGGTCTTTGGTCACTAAGACCCCTGTCAGCCTGGCGATCATGCCTGCCCCTGGGTTTGACCAGGGGGAACGGTCTCCGTGGCCCCCGCACTGGACGATCGCGCCGATGCACGCTCCACAATGGCGATTTCCTCATCGGTGAGGTCGTAGAGTTGATAGACGAGTTGGTCGATTTGTTTTTCGTGGTCGAGGACCTGGGCTTGTTTGGCAGGGGTTTGTAGATAGTCGGCGGATTGGGTGAGGGAGAGGATGGTGTCGACTAAGCTGATAATTTGTCTCTGGTCGGATTCAACACACTTTTTAATCGGTAAACTTTTTGCGTCTTCGGGGTAGAAGTGCAACTTTTCGGAGAGAAAGTTTACAAAATACCAGTTCAGTAACTTTGAATTTAAGATTCCCAGAAGAAACCGATAATCATAGCTTTTGCCAAGTTTAATTTTTTGGGGTGTTTTATTCCTTTTTACAGAAACATGCTTCACTCTTTCCAGTAAGTCCCATTTGACAAGATTTATCACAGTATGACTGTTCCAGAGTCTCTTTTGGTCCCACGCAAATCGGAGTCTGTCTTTTACAACATTGATCGACACGATTTTTTCATTTTCGAAGAGTGCAGGAAACATCGGATTGTAGTGCTCTCGGGGGACATACTTCAGCCACCCCGATTGATGTAACCTGTACCGCTCTACATTTTTTCCTTCATGATATGGACGAAGGCCGCGCTTAAAGTCCTTAAAAATATACGATTCTTTCCCAATATCTTTTTTTTGCTTACTGTTGAGTCGTGCCCCGTAGGCGACAAAGCAAATATCATCGACCACTAGACTGTCTTCAAGGAGTTTCTCTTTCAGTGTGATGGAGGTCAAAATGTTTTTTGTTTCGAATCTGTGGTCCTTAAGTTTTAAGAATTCCTGTTGTCTAATGAGGAAAGAGTCGAAATTTTGGGTGCGAAAATCCTGAGCAGATTTTGCATGTTTTACGGTGGTTTTAGAATCCTGCGGGGTTTTCACGACTTGTAAAATAATGTTTCTTACGACGGCCTTGTCAAAAACCAGATATTCACTCGTGTCAAGGATTTCCTTGACGTAATGGCTGGAAATCAATAATCGCCGAAGCTGTGCTCCGTATTTTTGGTTGGTGAATGAGTATGGAACGATATAAGTCATAATGCCGTTATCTCGAATATGATCCAGGGTTTTTTCAATGAAGGCCACATAAATATCCGTCCTCCCAGAACACGTTCGGTAATGCTCAAAAATATATTCCTTTAAGGAAGCGGCTAGATTTTCAATGTTAATATACGGCGGATTCGCGATCACGACATCAAACCCCTTCTTCTCGTGAAAGACCTCCGAGAAGTACACTTCAAAATCGAACTCCTTGCGGCCATTGGTGATTTGGCCGATGAGTTCATCAATCTGGTTTCGGCATTCCTGTTTTTTGCCTGGCCTGGTTTCGTCAAAGTAAAGCGATTTGATTTTTTCAAGTTTGTCG
This sequence comes from Nitrospirales bacterium, assembly GCA_007570995.1. Taxonomy (GTDB): domain Bacteria; phylum Nitrospirota; class Nitrospiria; order Nitrospirales; family UBA8639; genus Bin75. Next base: position 7,127 of record RKSG01000004.1, on the reverse strand, counting down.
AACAGACCGTGATTGAAAAGGGTTTTCTCTACACGTAAGAGCGCATTCCCCCGCACGATTCTATAGTTAAGGTTCGGCAGAGGCTGGATTGCCTCGCGTTCTTCTTCGTCAACCACCAGCGAAAGCCAGAGGCGGAGTTTGGCAATCTCCACGGCGCCAGGGTCAATGTCCACGCCGTAAAGGCAATGTTGGATCGCCTGTCGTTTGAAGCGGTAGGGGTCTCTCTTGCCGTCTTCAATGTAGGGAGTGAGGGCGCCTCGGGTTCTGATGATTTCATTCATCATCCCCACCGGAAATGCCCCGGAGCCGACAGCCGGGTCACAGACGCGGATGGAAGCCAGTTTGTCATCGATGGCCCTGGCATGTTCACGTATGCTCGGGGGAAGTTTGTAGGTGTAGGTTTCGGTCTCGCGTCCCTTGCTGACCACGCGACGGTCATTTTCTACCGCCGCCTCGCCGTATTGCACCAGCTTTTCAATATCCTCTTTGCTGACGTTGCCGTTCAGTTCGGTCGTCAGGTAGTTGGTCAGACTTTCCTGGCACATGTAATGGACGATCTCGCGTGGAGTGTAGTAGGTGCCTGTGGCTTTGCGGTCCTGGACTGCCAGGAGATTTTCAAAAACCTTGCCGAGCATTTCCGGATCAACCGCGACCTCTTTTTCCAGCGGTTCATCTTCTTTGACGGTGAAGTTGTGGCGGTCAAAGATGTCCAGAATGCCGTCGCCGGTGTCGCCCTCTTCTGTTTTGCGGCGATTGGAGAACATGTCGTTGGGAAGAAGGATGTCGGTGTCGACCCAGTCGTAGTTATGCAATGGGTCAAACAGGCCACCGTTGAGAAAGGGAATGCGGCAGTGAAAGCGATCGGACCAATCTTTCGAGCGCTCGGTCGCGAGGGTGTTGTAGAACAGCGGCTCTAGAATATCGTTGAAAAAGTTTTCGTAGTCCCCGTGCTCTTTCTCAAACAGCTCCCGCAGGAAATGTTTTGATCCGGTCCCCCACTCCGCCCCGCGCGCGACGCCAAACCACCCTTTCTTCTGGAGAAAGTAGAGGAACACGATCTGCCCCAGCAGTTTTTTGGCAAAGTCGCCGGTATCAACGTTTTTCGCTTCGAAGTCGGCCTGGATGTTGTCGTCTCCCGCTACGACGGCATCGAGGGATTCTTTGAGCCGCAGAAAGAGGCCTCGATACTTTCCAAAAAACTCCCTGGTCACCCGCTCCACGTTGAAGGCGTTTTCCAGGTCGTCGAGCGTGGGATTTGTTGAGTCATTCAGCAGAAGTGGCAGGAGCCCGCTCTGTGCCGTATGGCTGTCTTCGTTCTTCCCGACCAGGAAGGAATAGCGACGGGCGGGGGTCAGTTCTTCTTTCACCTTGCCCTGCTCGTCGAATTTGTACGTCATCCTCACAAGGGAGAAGCGCCAGTCTTCGCCGTTGGGTGCGACAAACGCCACCAGTGCCGCGTCTTTGAGAACGTTGCCACGGCTGCCGTTGAGGTACCTGGCGATAAAGTTTCGTTGTTTTGTCCTGGCGTGATCCAGAGCGGCTTCGTTTTTCAGGTACACGATGAGAATGTCGATCTTCCTACGCCTGGGGTCTGTGTATTTGCCCAGGCGTTTGACCTGCCGGATGGAATCCTGAAAGGCGTCATAGATGTAGTTGCCGTTGTAGGTAAAGGGGGCGGATTCAGCGTGGTTGAGGAGGTTGACGACCAGCTTGGCAAACTGCTCTTCGTGAAAAGCGTTTTCTAAGGTCTCTCGAACCAACCTGTGAGCGGCGGATTTTTCCATGTCAGTCGACCGTTAATGTGCGGGGACACCTTGACAGAGGCTCGGCCGGGTGTGCGCGGCGTTGTGGGTGGCAGGGCAACCCTTTATCGGGGATACGTCTTTGAGGAAGCGTGGAGATAGACACGTGGGACAGGGAAGTCAGGAGCTGGGATTTCACGATTCAAAGACAAACTCGGGCACACCTGACTGGCGGATGATGGATTTCAACGTTCCAATGCGGATTTCGAGTTGAACCGGAACCGTTCTCGTTCCTTCAGGCCGTTTCTTGTGCATAACGATATGGCTACCGCGCCTGTACGCTTCGCGAAACCATGTTCGGCGGGCACAGCGCACACATCTTTTCAGGACAGTCCACGGAATCTACCCAACGGCTACTTCCAACTGGGTCACGAAGATATCTTCCCGCCGTCGATGCTGTACCTCGTCATCCGATGCTATCTCGAAAAAGATCGTGAGTGCTTCTTGAAGATTGTCACGTGCCTGCTCGATGCTGTCGCCTTGGCTTGCGATATCGAGCTGCGGGCACCACGACACATAGCCGTCGCCTTCACGTTCAATGATGGATAGCAGTTTCAACGTTTATCCTCCTTTCAGGCCGTTTCTTTTGCGTGGCGATATGGCTCCTTACGCACTTCGAGAAACCATGTCTGACAAGCACAGCACCCACATCTTTTCCTGACCGCTCGCGGAATCTATCCAACGGCCACTTCCACCTGGGTCACAAAGATTTCGTCCTGCAGGCGGTGCTGGACTTCCTCCCCAGGTGCGACATCGAAAAAGAGCGTGAGTTCTTCTCGAAGATTGTCCCGGGCCTGTTCGATGCTGTCGCCCCGGCTTGTGATGTCGGCGACCTGCGGGCACCACGCCACGTAGCCATCGTCTTCACGTTCTATGATGGATATCAGTTTCACAGTGGCCACCTCCCTTGAAACGATCTTTCAAATAACGATCAGTCAGTATTGATCGTCGAAATCTGTTCTGCGTGGCACGACAGGAATTCGGTGAGCACATGATAATCGTGGGGAACGTACAACTTCGTGGTATCAGTCGGCAACCATGTATTCTGACAAAACGACTTCCCTTGGCCCTGTGGTGCGGGGAGAGGTCTCCGCAATGTGGCTCTCCAGTAACTCGTCGGGGATCGCGTGTTTCAGAATCGCCAGGAGCGTGAGCGGATCCTGCTGGCCCTGTTTCAGTGCTCTGTCCAGTGCCCGGGTCGCGGCCTTGATGGTTTGTTGGGGGAACGCGCCTTTTTCAATCTGATCGGTCATGTGCTGGAGCACCGCCTCCTGCTCGTCCGTGTATTGCCGAACGTCCCACATGGTCCTGAGCTTTTTGAGTAATCTCGAAATGCTGTCTCCGCCACTACGCGAGGCCGTACCGTCAGTCCCTTCTTCGCTCGTTGCATCCGTGAAGGCCTGTTTGTTCTGCTCCAGTTTGTCGTAGAAATCCGCGGGCAGTGTTTCGCGCGGGACCGCGGCATCGGCCTCAAGCCGCCCCGCCGCTTCCATAAAGTCAATCTCGTTGGCTCCACCCTCGCCAGACAGAAAGAATTTCTGCAGTTTGCCTTTTCTGAAATAGGTCAGCACCTGGTTGGCGTTGTCGGCGTGCTTCCTGGCTGTCCGCGCCTTCTTCGGGAGGCGTTTCACGGTCTCAAACAGATCCGGATCGTTCGCGCGCAGGTCTCTGATGACCTGCCAGTACTTCAGTTCGCTTTCGTCTTCCTCCTCTTCCCCGGTAATGGTCTTTTTGGAAATGAGACGGGTGAACAGTTCATGCGATTCGATGGCTTCGCCGTCGGTCAGCAGCCGGGCGTCGGCTCCCAGGAGGGTGATAAACGCCTGGATTTTCGCCTCTGCGGCTTCTTTGAGTCTGATCTGGTCGTTGGATTGTTCGGTCGGGAAAAAGTTGAAGCTGTAGATCTTCTTGAACGGGGTGTCGACGCGGTTGATGCGCCCGACGCGCTGGATGAGTCGCGTGGGATTCCAGGGAATGTCGTAGTTGATGACGACGTTGGAGCGGTGCAGGTTCACCCCTTCGGCCAGGACCTCCGTCGTGATGAGGATTCGGTACTCATCTTTGGGGTGACGGGCGCGGGCATCAAAGTTGTCGATGACGTGCTTCCGCACCGCGGGGCTGGAGTCGCCGCTGAAGGCCAGCACCGCATTGGCACAGGGGCCCCTCACGGGATCCCCCAGTTCGCCGGCAAGGTAGGCGGCCGTTTCCCTGGACTCGCTGAAGACAATCAGTTTGTTTTTGCGTAAGACGGGGTGGGAGGTGAGCAGCTCAACAAAGGACAGGAGTTTGGGATCCCGGGTGACTCTGCACCAGAGCTTTTGTATGTCCCTGAGAATGTGCAGGTCATGCTCCAGGTCAAATTTCAGGGTGTCGGCAAAATCTTCCGCCGGATAGCGTCTCGCTCGGTTGTCATCAAGCAGTGCTTGAATGGCGTCGCCGTCTCCGCTTTCCAGAAGTTCAAAGATTTTCTGGGCATAGTTTTTGCTGACGTACACGTTCCCGTCCTCAAAGGCTTTGAGGAACAGTTCGTAATGCGCGATAAAACGTCTGACGGTCTTCTGGAACGCGTGAAAGCTGCTCTCCAGCCGCTTGACGAGCAGGATTTTCATGAAGCGTCCCAGGTTTTTCTCGGACTGGATGATCATTTGATCCGGTTTGTCCATGCCCTCGTAATAGAGCAGGGGGGTATAGCGCGCATATCGGAATTGGTTCACGATCAATTCGACGGTTTCGTTGAACACGGCGTTTTCCTGCTCGTTGAGCTTGTAGAAGACCGCCTCGGGATTTTCCACTTCCGGGAACGTGATCCCCTGCTTTTTCAGATCAGAGGCAAAGTGGCGTTCGACATCCAATCGTGTTCTTCGGACCATGAGATACTTCAGAACCGATTCTCGTATCTCCCGCGCGTTGTCCCTGGTGGTGTGCATGTACTGTTTGTGGTCTTCCCGTCTGTCCAGTTTGCTGGTTTTCTTTTCCAGGCGGCTGAAAAAGGATTCCAGATTGGACACGTTCGGGATGGTGCTTTGCCGTGCATTCTGGAACAGCTTGATCTGGCTCAAAATGTCCTTCGGGGTGTTGTTGAGCGGGGTCGCCGTGACCAACACGACCCGTTTGCCCCGGCAGATCTGGGCGAGTTGTTCGTAGGTCCTGTTGTCTTCTGTTCGGAAACGGTGGGCCTCGTCTATGAAGACGTTCTTGTATTTGTCCGTCCCCTCGCGGATCAGGTGCTCCAGTTTGCCCAGGGATTCGCAAACGGCTGACACGCGGAAATCGGCAAAGACCGCGGGCCAGGAGCCGGGGTTGGCTCTGTCGATAAGAGCGGGCGGGGCGATGACGAGCGTTCTCCCGTCGAGCTGGCCTGCCAGCATGGCGGACACGTAGGTTTTCCCAAGACCCACCACGTCTGAAATGAAGACCCCGCCGTATTCTTCCAGGATTTTTTTGGCGTTGAAGACAGCCTGTTCCTGGTATTCCAGCCGCTTGAATTCCGGTGGGGCATATTCGAGGGACATGGTCCCGGTCTGGTTGAGTTCGTCCTGGAAGTATTCGTAGAGACATTTGAGGTACAGCTGGCGGGGCGTAATGGTATCGTTGAGCCAGGTGTATTCCGTGAGCGTCTGAACGTACCGGTCTTTGACGTCGACGGCCTGCTGCCAGAGGTCTTCAAACTTCTGTCGTGCGAAGTCGTAATCGGCGCGGGTTTTCAGCTCGACGTTGAACTCGAGATTCTCCACCAGGCCGGCCCGCGTGAAATTGCTCGAGCCGGTGATGACGCGCCCGGTGTCCCTGTCGTCATCCGTGAAGGACAGAATGTAGAGTTTGGCGTGCAGATTGTCCGTCGGCCAGGCTTTGATCTCCAGTTTGCCGCTGTGCAGCCACTCCAGAAACTTCCTGACGCCTTCTTCAACCTGTTGGCTGTCTTCGGCCTTGTCCATTTCTTCGACAAGCCGCTCGTCGCAGTGCTTTTTTGCGTCTGCATGGGACGGGGGGAACGCCTGGTAGCGTGCGAGTTCGATCTCCTTCGCGGCCTGCCTGCTGGTGTTGATGCCAATGAGGATGCGGATTTTCCTCGTTTGCTCCAGCGAGGGACAGATGGCGTGGAAGCCGCTGGTGTAAAAGTATCCGACAAGGATGTCGAACAATTCGGTGTCTTTGATGAGCACCTTAAAGCGTTCGAGGAGCGTCTGCGTCTTTTCGTTGGTGATGAATGTGAGGTCGGAATGAGTCGGCATGGTGGTTCAGCGTTTCTGCACGTGGTCGTTCATTCGTGGCGCGCGATCGGGAACCCGTGCGAGCCATGACCCTGCCTGACAGTGGCTGGACGAGACGGTTTGGCGTGAGGGAGCAATCGCGCTGCGATTGCCGGGGATCAGCCGGATGCCGCGACTTCTTCCATCACGTCGTCCGGGATATCGAAGTTGGCGTGGACTTTCTGGACGTCGTCGTGGCTGTCGAGGACTTCCATGAGTTTCAGCATGTGCTCGGCGGGTTTTTTTTCGAGGCGGATCTGGCCTTGCGGCAGATAGGTGATTTCGGCCACGGACGTTTCGATACCGGCCTGCTGCACGGCGGCCTTGACGGTCTCAAACGCGGCGACGTCTGTGGTGATTTCAAAACAGTTCCCGGACTGTTTGACGTCTTCCGCTCCGGCTTCCAGTGCGATACTCAGTAGCTGGTCTTCATCAACGGCCTGTGCTTCCGTCACGAGCAGGCCTTTTTTCTGGAACTGCCATGCTACAGAACCGGCTTCAGCCATGGTTCCGTGGTTTTTCCCGAGCATGTTCCGAATTTCCGAGACTGTGCGGTTCCGGTTATCGGTCAGGATCTCGATCAGCATCCCGGTGCCGCCCGGGCCGTAGCCTTCGAGTTTGAATTCCTCGTAGGCGACCCCGGGCAATTCCCCCGTCCCGCGTTGAATGGCGCGTTTGATGGTATCGGCCGGCATATTGGCCTCTTTGGCCTTAGCCACTGCCAGGCGCAGCGACGGGTTCGCGTCCACGTCTGCCCCCCCGCGCGCTGCCACGGTGATTTCCCGAATCAGTTTGCCAAACAGAATGCCGCGTTTGGCATCCATTCCCGCTTTGTGCCGTTTGATTGTTGACCAGTGACTGTGACCGCCCATGTGCCTGGTTCCTCTTCCACGTGTGAGATGTTCGTTGGCCGTTTCAGGGACACGCAACCTTGGCTTGTAGCATAGCGGGTCCTGTTGTTGCAAACGGGCGGTGGGGGCTGGATGCCTGTGTGCGCAGAGCCTGCCCCTGGCGCGCGCCCTGGATTCCCGCTCAACTCACTGCGGGAATGACGGAGGGGGGGCTGCGGGAATGC
>RKSG01000041.1 GCA_007570995.1 Nitrospirales bacterium | reverse complement strand
CCAGAAATTTCAGAACAGCCGGATTCACCACGTCAGGCCGCTCCCATTGCGGCATATGTCCAGCGTTCGGAACGACGACAAACTCACTGTTGGGAATGGTGCGTTGCATGGCCTGCCCCACCGACAGGGGAAACACTTTGTCATGCGTCCCCCAGAGAACAAGCGTGGGATGTCCAAGATGCGCCAGACGGGATGCGAACTCCCGTTCCCATTCCGGAATATGTTTCGTCTGGGCATAGAAGGCACGTAAGGCTGCGAGCTGCAGACGATGACGGTGGGAACGGTTGACCACAATCGGGGTCAGCAGCGTGTGATCGTGAATGCTTTCTGCGAGAATCCGTCGGGCGGCCTGTCGGCCGGTACACCGCACGACCAGCTCCGCCAGCCAGAGCGGCCAGTATTTGATGATGCGTTTGGGCACCGACGGGGTCATGCTGGCGAGCACGTTGGCCGGCAGGCCCGAAACCAGCACGAGGGCGCTGACGCGCTCGGGATAGGTCAGGCTCATACCTATGGCAAGCCCGGCACCCATGGAATGACCGATGAGTGTGGCGCGTTGGAGTTGCAGGGTGTCCATGAAGGCGAGAATGGTCTTGAGGAGCATGGCGGGCGGGTCGCCGTGACCCTGCCGGTCGGAAAGCCCCGAACCAGGCATGTCCGGTGTGATGACACGGTGATCACGGGAAAGGGCGCATTGCTGATGCTCCCATTGCCACATGGAACCTCCCAGTCCGTGGAGCAGCAGCAGGGGTGGCCCTGTGCCATTGTCCAGACAGGCCATGCGCCGCCCGTGGACGGTGCTGGTGTGAATGGCATGCCGCTGAAGCAAGTCAATGTGTGCGGGAAGGGGAGGGGAGCGAAGCGGGGTCTGGATTCCTGCGTTCGCAGGAATGACGTCATGGGGTGTCACGGTATGCGGGTTCAGGATGGGAGTGCCGAGCTGGGTCTTTGTGCAGAGCCTGTCCCTGGCACCCCTTCTCTGGATTCCTGCGTGCGCAGGAATGACGGAGCTTTTGTGAAGAACATGTGTTCATAAAACTGCCCCCTGGATTCCTGCGTCCGCAGGAATGACGTTATTCAATCTGGATCAGCGTCTCGTCGGCACTCACGTAATCGCCTTCTTTGATGTGGATGGCCTTGACCGTGCCGTCCACAGGGGTGGCGACCCGGTTTTCCATTTTCATGGCTTCGACCACAAGCACGATGTCGCCGGCGGCGATCTTGTCCCCTGCATTGACGAGGATTTTCACGACGCGCCCAGGTATGGGGGTCGTGATGTCTCCCGGGCCGGCCGGCTTGGGACGGTCTCCCTGGACGGCGGCGGGGGAAACGGGCGATTCGGGGCCGCTGGCAAGCACTTCCTGAAGAGGTTCCAGATAGACTTCTTCGAGTTTGTCATCAACTTTGATGTAGTAGGGTTTCATCCCTTTGATGGTCTGGCCGGAGCCGGAAACGCGCACGTGATAGGTTTCGCCGTGGAGCATGACGTTAAACTCTACGGGGGCGAGGTGCAGGTCATGGACGGGCAGCCCGCCATCGCCGCCTTCGATGTGTGGCTCGAGGGAATGAGGTTGTAACGTCCCGCTGGCACGTTCATTGATGAAATCCATGGCGATGGCAGGAAACAGGGTATAGGACAGGACGTCTTCTTCGGTGACGGCGTGCTCGCGCAATTCCTGTCTGGCCGTCGGTAATTCGGGGTCCAGATTGTCCGCCGGTCTGTTGGTGATGGGACGCTCGCCGGCAATGGCTTTGTGTTTCGTGGCCGAGTGAAGGGTGCCGGGCGGTTTGCCATAGTGGCCCAGGAAGTAGTTTTTGGCTTCGGTGGTGATGACTTTGTACCGTTCGCCCGTCAGGACATTCAGGGTGGCTTGCGTGCCGACGATTTGACTGGCGGGCGTCACCAGCGGGGGGTAACCCATGTCTTTGCGCACGCGCGGGATTTCTTCCAGCACCTGTTGCATTTTGTCTATGGCGTCCTGATCCGCCAGCTGGGAGGCCAGGTTGGAGGTCATGCCTCCGGGAACCTGCGATAACAGGACGTCCGTGTCCACACCGGTGAAGTCGCTTTCAAACTGATGATACTGCTTGCGGGCCGCCCGCAGTCGTTCGGAAACGGGTTTGAGCCGTGCCAGATCCAGGCCGGTGTCATACGGGGTGTTGCGCAGGGCCGCGATGCAGCTTTCAGTGGGCGGGTGCGAGGTGCCGCCGGACAGGGGAGACATGGCAGTGTCCAGAATGTCCAGGCCGGCGAGAATTGCCATCAGCGCAGACATGGATGCCATGCCCGAGGTGTAATGGGTGTGGAGATGGATGGGCACGCGGACAGCCGCTTTCAGGTGCCGAATGAGCTGGTAAGATTCAAACGGCGGTAAGAGGCCGGCCATGTCCTTGATGCAGATGGTGTCGGCACCGAGATCTTCCAGTTTTCTGGCCTGATCCACGTAGTGGTGCATGTTGTGCACGGGGCTGCTGGTGTAGCAGATGGTGGCTTCCACGTGCTTGCGGCACTGCCGGACGACCTTGATGGCATGTTTCACATTGCGAATGTCATTCAGGGCGTCGAAGATGCGAAAGACGTCAATGCCGTGTTCCGCTGATTTGACGATGAATCGTTCCAGGACGTCGTCGGCGTAGTGCCGGTAGCCCACCAGATTCTGCCCGCGGAGCAGCATTTGCAGTCTGGTGTTGGGGGCCGCCTGATGAAAGGCTTTCAACCGCTCCCAGGGGTCTTCCTTGAGAAACCGCAGGCAGGTGTCGAATGTCGCTCCGCCCCAGACTTCCAGCGACCAGAATCCCACCTTGTCCATCTCTTCTGCGGCGGGGATGAGATCTTCCGTCCTCATGCGCGTGGCCAGCAGGGATTGTTGTCCGTCCCGCAGGGAGACATCTGTCAGGTGAATCTGCCGGCCGCGTGAGGCTTTGATATCGGGAGTCTCCAGCCGTGTGGCCCGTGGTGGTTTCTTCGCCTGCCTGGCGGGCGGGGCCGGGACGGGTTTTCTGGTCTTGCCTTGGGATGGTGATTTCTTTGCCATACCGCTCCTTGCGTTCAGGTTCGCCTGTCCCGCCCACTGCGAGAGGGGTTACAGCCCTTCGTAGGCTGCGATGGCCGCGGAGACCGCCAGGACCAGATCTTCCGATTCCAGAACATTGACGTAGTCGGTCAGTTCCGGATGGGAGGTCAGGTACGATGTATCAAAGCGTCCCGCGCGGAAGTCGGGTTCTTCCATGATTTTTTTCATGAATGGAATGGTGGTTTTGACTCCCCGCAGCACAAATTCTTCCAGCGACCGGTGGGTGCGCCGGACGGCTTCGTTCCAGGTTCGGCCATGGACCGTCATCTTGGCCAGCAGGGCGTCGTAGTACGGGGGAACGGTATAGTCTTTGTAGACCGCCCCGTCAATCCGCACGCCGATTCCGCCTGGTGACAGGTAGGCCGTGATTTTTCCCGACGAGGGGAGAAACCCGTTTTGCGGGTCTTCGGCGTTGATCCGGCATTGTATCGCGTAGCCCTGCAGGTTGACTTCATGTTGTCCGAAGATGAGCGGGCGGCCCTCGGCGATCCAGATCTGGTTTTGCACGATGTCAATGGTGGTGATCTGTTCCGTGACGGTGTGTTCGACCTGGATTCTGGGGTTCATTTCGATGAAGTAGTATTGTCCGTCCTGATCGACCAGGAATTCAACCGTGCCGGCGTTCTGGAACTGGGCGGCACGGGCAATGGCAATCGAGGCTTCGCCCATCTGGGCACGCATGTGTTGGCTCAGGATCAGGGAGGGGGCAATTTCGAGAATTTTCTGATGGCGTCGCTGGATGGAACAGTCCCGTTCGCCCAGGTGGACGATGTAGCCTTCGCGGTCGGCGAGCAGTTGAAATTCGATATGACGGGTTCGTTCCAGGTATTTTTCGATGAACAGGTCGGCGTTGCCGAATGCGGCCATAGCCTCTCGCGTGCTGGATTCTATGGCCTCGCACAGTTCTTTGTCGGAGCGCACGACGTGCAGACCGCATCCTCCCCCGCCGGCGCTGGCCTTGATCATGACGGGATAGCCAATGGTGCGTGCAAACTGCAGGGCTTCTTCTTCGTCCTGGATCCTGTTCTCCGTTCCCGGAATGACCGGCACGCCAATCCGTTTGGCCAGTGCGCGCGCCTGGATTTTGTCTCCCAGCAGTTCCAGGGCTTCTGGAGGGGGACCAATGAAGGTGATGCCGTTTTCCCGGCATAACCGGGAGAATTCGGCGTTTTCCGCAAGAAATCCGTAGCCCGGATGAATGGCGTCGACGCCGATCCGTTTGGCCAGGCGCACGATTTGCCTGGCATCCAGGAATCCCTGGACCGGGCCGGGACCCACCAGATAGGCTTCGTTGGCTTTTTTGACGTAGATTGCTGTGGCGTCACATTCGGCGTAGATGGCGACCGTGGCGATGTTGAGTTCACGGCAGGCTCGGATGATGCGCATGGCGATCTCGCCACGGTTGGCCACAAGGATTTTTTTGAACATGAGTCAGCCTGCCATGATGTCAGGAGGTCTATGAGTCCTGGTTACGTTGGGAATGCCCCGGTGTATCGCGTTGCTCCCGGGAGACGTGCGACCGGAGGGGTATCCGAGTCTCTGTGAGGTGCAAACTGTGTACCATGGACGGTAAGGATCTTGTCAAGAGGGTGGGGGGTACATGACTGGAATACACAGTACCGGATTCCCGCTCGGGGGCGGGAATGACGGCGTGGCAGGGCAGAGACGTCGGTGCGGGGATGGTGGTGCTTACTGCCCGTTGAGCGGCTTGAGAGGATAGTAGTGAACGATGGTGCGGGTTTTGTCCTGGAAGAGGCCACTGGCACCTGTTTGAATGGCGCGTTGTCCTTCGGGTGAGAGCACATAGGCGAGGAAGTCCCGGGCCACTGGAGAGGCGTCGGGGTTCAGGACAAAGACCACAGGGCGACGCAAGGGATAGGTGGCGTCGAGAACGGTCTGGTATTCCGGCTCGATGTCATCAATGAATAACAGTGTGACGCCATACCCGTCTTTGAGTGCCTGTAACGCGGGCGCCATTGAGACGTAGGCAATGGCATAGGTATCGCCGTTCACGGCCTTGAACACGTCGGTTTCTTTTTCGACAGTCCGCGCCCGGACATTCGACCGAGACGTGATGCCCAGGAGTGTTTCAAACGGTTGTCGGATATTCTGGTTCCAGGTTCGCTGCACCAGCGAAATTCTGGCTTCCGGCCCATCTTCGTACACTTGCGACCAGAACGTGACCTGTCCCGTAAAAATTTTCGCCAGTTCCGCTTGCGTGAGTCCGTCGAGCGGGTTGGCAAAATTGATGACCACGGCGATACCGTCCCAGGCTACCGTGGTCGAAGGGAGATCAGGTTCCGCCTGACCTGTGATCGCAATATCGGCTTCGCCTTTGCGTACTTCGTCGACGGGCCGGGCGTTCTGGTGCCAGAAGAAGTCAATGGATGTCCGGGGATGTATGGTTTCAAACTGTTTGGCCAGTGCCTCGATGGCATACCGTTCCGGACCATTGCCGACGACGAGCGCGGTGCCCGCGATGTCCTGAGTGAAACCGGCCGCTGGTAACAGGAACAGCAGCAGGGCAGAGTACAGAGCAATCAATGTCCTGCCAGGTGCAAAGAGGCGATGTGTGACTGTGAGGACAGATGCCACGGTGCATGCCACCGGCCCTGTGACGCCCGTTGAACATGGGCCGGTCCATGCCCCACAACGGGCGGAATGCCGATCTTCTGTCAATCGTACGGGAGTCACTGGATGGCCGCGCGCCTGAGTCGAGTCGAGTGGGCGCTAACTCCCTTCGGAAGTGGAGTGGGGGTGTTGTGTCATTCTGGGAGCGTGGGGCGTGGCCCGGGCACCCATGATCGGCGGAAGTTTTTTGAACTTGTCCATGCGCTCATTGTACATGTCCCTGGCTTTCATCTCACTGAATCCAGGTTTGTGTTCCCCTTTGATCTGGGACGCAAACGCGGACATGAGGCGATGGACGTTGACTTGCTGGCACTGCGGACAGGAGGTGTCTTCCTGCCTGGCAGTGACGGACTGGAGGAGTTCAAACTGATACTGACAGGCGTTGCAGCGATATTCATAGACGGGCATGGTTCCCCAGTGCTCCCTTTGTTGCGGATTGATATCGGTCGCGATGCCGGGGCTATTATACAGGATTGAAAATGTCTGTTGCTATCACAAGATGTCGGGCACACTGCGGCATCAAACCTTGACGTTCGGAACGGTGTTCCTTTAGTGTGAGAAAGTTTGACGGATTGCATGCTCATTATTTACGTGCCAAGGGGGAGACATGTCGCTTTTGATGAGAACGTATCGGTTGGCAAGTGGATTGTGGCAGGAAGAACGGATTGATGATCCGGATCGTATTGAGCGGTACATGAAACTGTTTGATCGTGACGATCTGAAGAAAATCCAGGCTGGTGAAAAAGTCAGAATTGAAAAGGATGAATGGCAGTTGATTCAGGACTGACTGCTGCTGTGTCCGTCCTGGAACGGATAGAAGCTGGTTGACAGATGGCAGTGTGGGTCAATATCCGACGCTCGTTGAATGAGGCCGTTCTGCACAAGGAACGGTGCCTGGAAGTGCCTTCCGTGCCCATGAAATCCGATTTCTGGGAAGGCGGCTGGTTTGAATATCCTGACAAGGATACGGCCCTCGATGCGCTGGAAGAGTCCGGCGTGGTGCGTCAACTGAAATGCCAGTTGTGTAAGCCGTGAGGCCGGTCGTCTTTCCCATCCGTGATGTTCCCTGTTACATGGCAGCCTGGTGGATGGTGCGTTGAGGGACGTGCGGTGCGCGAAAGCGAGGCCGGCACATGGCTGAAAAATTTGGCGGATACCGGTGGGTGAAGTCTGGCTATCTGGATAACCGCACGCAGGGGATGGTGGTGGGGACCATGGTCTTTGCCGCCGTTGGCCCCGTGGATTTTTATTTGAAGGGCGATTTCAAGCCCGACATTGCCGGTCGGATTTTTTCCTTTACGAATTCCCGGTTTTCTGATGATCCCGATGTCGCATCACGTCTGGCGGATCTGGGGACGTTTCAGGTCGGCACCGTGAGTTCAATTTCCTTTGATCCGCATCCTCTCCTTGACCCGCATCCCTACATTGAGTGGTTTTCGTCCGAGGGAGACCATTATCGGATTGAATTGCGGGAAGGGGATGCGAGACTGCTCGAGCCGGACGAGGCGTTGCGCTACGAGGAAGCCAGTGGGAAGATCCGGGATGCCTACGCTGCCCGGCCCGTTCCCCTGCCGGCAAAGCCGGAACCGGCCGGTGAAGAATGGTTTTAGCCCGGGTCCGCAGTTGTGGACGTGACGGCGTCCATCTGGCAGGGCGGAACATTCCCGTGTCGTTCAGTCAGGAACTCATTGTGACCGTGATTTCTGCCCATCCATATCATGCGCTCTCCCATGACCTCTGATCGTTTTCTGAAAGCCTGTCGTCGTGAGCCTGTCGATCGGACGCCCGTCTGGTTTATGCGGCAAGCCGGGCGGTATATGAAGGAGTATCAGCAGGTTCGGGCAAAGCACAGCATTCTCGATGTCTGTAAAACCCCTGAATTAGCCGCGGAAGTCACGTTACAGCCTGTTGAACGCTTTGCACTGGATGCCGCGATTATTTTCGCGGATATTCTGCTGGTGCTGGAGCCAATGGGGTTGGAGCTGACCTTCCATGAACAGAAGGGGCCGGTCATTCTCAATCCGGTGAGGAATCAGGACGACATCGGACGATTGCGTCGCGTGGATGGCGAGGCATTCCGGTTCTCGGCCGAGGCCGTCGGCATGGCAAAAACCATGTTGGGTGGACGTGTCCCGCTCATTGGGTTTGCCGGGGCACCCTTTACCCTGGCCAGCTATGCGATTGAGGGAGGCAGTTCGCGGAACCATGTCACCACCAAGCAGTTGATGTTCCGGCGGCCCGATCAGTGGCATGTCCTGCTCGAAAAACTTTCCGACGGAATCGCGGCGTATTTACAGAATCAAATTCAGGCGGGCGCGCAGGCCGTTCAGATTTTTGACAGTTGGGTCGGGTGTCTGTCTCCGGGGGACTATAAAAAATATGTCCTGCCGTCTATCACATCGTTGATTGGACGCCTGAAACCCGCTGGCGTCCCGATTATCTATTTTGGGACAGGGACATCCACGCTGCTGCCGCTGATGCGGAGTGCCGGCAGCGATGTGCTGGGTCTGGACTGGCACGTGGAACTTGACGAAGCCTGGGCACGGGTGGGATTCGATATTGCTGTCCAGGGCAACCTCGACCCTGTGGCCCTGTTTGCGCCCCTGCCGGAGCTGAAATGCCGCGTCCATGATATTCTGCAGAGATCCGGCAACAGGGTTGGGCATATTTTCAATCTTGGACATGGCATCCTTCCTCAAACCCCCGTCGAACATGTTGAGGCCGCTATTGAGTATGTCCACGCGTATGGCACGCGTTGAGTTCCGGCCCGTGCCGGTTGTTCATGGCCCGGGCACGCGCATGGTCACTGACCGTGTGAGTGGACATGGCCGTGCCTGAACGGGTTGCGATAGTGGGCGGGGGAATTGCGGGCCTTGCCACCGCGTTCGCGTTGGTAGAACGGGCGGGAGAGACAGGGAAGCCGCTTCGTTGTACCGTGCTGGAAGGCCATTCGGCGTTTGGCGGGAAAATTGTCACGAACCATGTTCAGGGGCTGGTCGTGGAGGGAGGCCCCGATTCATTCCTGACGACCAAGCCTTCTGCTCTGGCCTTGTGTGACAGGCTGGGGCTGACGTCGCAGTTGATCAATACCAGTCAGGGAGACGGCCGGGCGTTGACCTATTCCAGGGGGCGGTTGCGTGAGTTTCCTCAGGGGCTGATTGCCATGGTCCCCACACAACCCGGTTCGCTGTTTCGCAGTGGAGTACTGTCCTGGGCAGGCATTGTGCGAATGGGAGCGGAGTGGTGGGTCCCCGTTCGACGCGAAACCGACGGGGAAGAGACCATGGCCGGGTTTTTCAGTCGGCGTCTCGGCGCGGAGGCGTTTCATCGTCTGATTGAACCGTTTGTCGCGGGGATTTATGCCGGTGATGCGAATGAGCTGAGTGTGGATGCGACGTTTCCTCAGTTCCTCGAGTGGGAGCGCCGGCATGGCAGTCTCATCAAAGGGGCGTTGGCCATGCGGCGGGCGCGGGCCACGCAGGGGCAGGGCACGACAGCCGCCCGGACACTCTTCGCGAGTCTGCAGGGCGGGTTGGGGGATTTAATTACGCGGTTGAGTGACAGGTTGTCCGATGCCGGCATATCGCTTCGACACGGAGCGACGGTGCTGGCGGTGCGTTCGCCACGGGAGACCGGGCCAGGTCACCCGTACCGGCTTGAACTGGAAGGAGGAACAACGGTGGAAGCGGAGGCGGTGGTGCTTGCGACGCCTGCGTATGTTTCCGCGGGGTTGCTGCAATCTGTTGACCGTGAATCCGCGACGTTGCTCGACCAGATTCCCTATGCCTCGACGGTAACGATCTCCATGGCCTATGCCGAACCGGAGATCGGCACTCGGCTTCGTGGATACGGGTTTGTGGTCCCGCGCATTGAGAATCGCGGACTGATTGCCGCCACATGGTCATCAATGAAATGGGCGGGGCGGGCGCCGTCCGGGGCGGCCCGCCCCGGGAGGACAAAGGACGCATGGTCCGCGAGGGACGTGGCCCCGAGCCTGCGCGGCACGACACGCTCGGGCGCGGCGCCGAGCGAGGCCAGGCGCGACTCTAG
>RKSG01000087.1 GCA_007570995.1 Nitrospirales bacterium | reverse complement strand
CCATGTTGGCAGGACAGTCTGGCAGCCTGTCTCCGGGAGATGTACCCGTGTCGCTCTTGACACCGCGGAACGTCTTAGTCACGGGAGGTGCGGGCTTTATCGGTTCAAACTTTGTCCGGCATCTCCTGGGAAGGGACGCGCAGGTTCGGATTGTGAATCTTGATCTGCTGACCTATGCCGGCTCGCGAGAGAACCTCGTGGGTTTGCCGTCTCCTGAACGACACACGTTTGTCCATGGTGATATTTGTGACAGCGAACTTGTGCGCACCTTGCTTCGCACCCATCGGATTGACACGATTGTGCATTTTGCCGCTGAATCCCATGTTGATCGTTCCATCGCCGGCCCGAAGGTGTTTATTCACACCAACGTCAACGGGACGTTTTCCCTGCTGGAGGAAGCACGCCAGTTCTGGCTGGAGGACCAACGATGGGAGACCGGAGCATGCCGCTTTCATCACATTTCCACGGATGAAGTGTATGGCACGCTGGGGCCCGATGATCCTCCCTGTTCAGAGACAACGGCATATGCCCCCAATTCGCCCTATGCGGCGAGCAAGGCGGGGTCGGATCATCTGGTGCGGGCCTATCATCATACGTTCGGGCTCCCGACGACCATCACGAATTGTTCCAATAATTATGGGCCGTACCAGCATAGTGAAAAGTTTATTCCCACGATTATCCGTTCCTGTGTGGAACACCGTCCCATTCCTGTCTACGGGAACGGGTCAAATATCCGTGACTGGCTCTATGTATCAGACCACTGTTCGGCGATTGACACGGTCATCCGTCATGGCCGCATCGGGGAAACGTACAACGTTGGGGGAGGGAACAACTGGCACAACCTTGATGTGGTGCGTGTGGTCTGTCAGTCATTGTCTCGCTTGAGTGGGAAGCCCACAGAACAGTTTACCGGTCTGATCACCTTTGTGAAGGACCGGCCCGGCCATGATTGGCGATATGCACTGGATCTCACCAAAATTCAACGGGAGTTGGGGTGGTCTCCGTCAGAAATTTTTGAGACCGGAATACATGAAACCGTGCAGTGGTACTTGCCGTTGATCGCCAGACGTTCCCAACAGGCTACCCGGTCGCTCGATGGGGAAGAAAGGGCAACGGGGTGAGATGACAGGCTTCGTTGACAGCCTTTGTAAGGAGCGGGAGATCATGGGCGTTGATTTTGTGCAGGTGACGGGTTTGGGTTATCACCATCATGCAATTTGATCATATATCTCCCACGCATCGTGGTCCCAATACTGTCCATATGAGTCGCGTCAAGATCGCCAGGATGGTGGTCGGTGCAGGGCACAGCAAGGTTCTTGATCTACCGGCAGGGTCGGGTGCGCTGACTCACCTGTTAGGGGAGAGTGGCGTCCATGTGGTTCCAGCCGATTTGAATCCCGACAGGTTTATCGTTGCCCGTCCTGCCTGTGTGTATGCCGACATGAATGCGATCCTGCCCTTTGAGGACAACACGTTTGATGCCATGGTGTGTATCGAGGGTATTGAACACATTGAAAATCCTCACCTGCTGGCCCGTGAAGCCAACCGGATCCTGAAAAAGCAAGGGATGCTCTACATCAGCACTCCGAACATCCTTTCGATTCGCTCGCGTTTAAGCACGGTACTCAGAGGTTACCCCGTGGATTTTCACTATATGAGGGACATGAATCCTTCAACGGGAGTCGAACGACCCATTGATCATATTAACCCGATTGGGTTCCTGGAATTGCGCTATGTCTTGACCCAGTACGGATTTGACGTGAGACCCCCGCACACGAATCGGTTTCAGAAAAAACACTCGCTTTTTTATCGATTCCTGCGCCTCCTCATGGCCTTCAGAGGGAAACGTGCGGCGTCGAAGGATCCGCACATTGCTGTGGTGAGACGGATGCTCCTTTCTGATGAAGTGTTGTTTGGTGAGGCCCTCATCCTGGAAGCTGTCAAGACCAAGGAATATGGAACAACGCGAGCCATGGCCATGGAACGGGCTGGAGAAACCCGTTCAGGCATGGCCGGATGCTGATTCGTCTTCCTCGTTTGACGATGAAGGGGGTAGGCCAGCTCCAATGTCTGTGGCAAGACGTTGGAGCTTTTGCACGTGTGGATGTTCGGGGGGGAGGGGATTGCCATACTCGTCGGTGAGCAGTTCCTGCATGCCTTCGAGCATGGCTTCCATTTCAGGAAAGGACACTTTAGGGAGTTTCTTTTTCCCCATGGGGATTGCCTCCACGGCAGGGATGAAAGGCACCTTCAGCGCAACACGGGATCTCGAGCAGGGCACGCCGTTGTCGCAGATTCCAGGCCCGGGTCGTGCTTAGTGGGCCTTGTCGTGTTCGAGAATCCCGGTGATCACTGTGCGAATATTGTCAATCGAGAGATTCTCAATCTTCAGGTTTCCATCCAGAATCACCGTCGGCGTGTGTGCCACATCGACTCGTTCACCCCACGCCTTGCCTTCTTCAAAGAGCTTGTACGGCTTGCCGCTTGCCAGGCCGGCTTCGAATTCCGCACTGTCCAGACCCACTTCCTTTGTCAGGAGTGCCCGTATCCCTTTGGTAAAGGTATAGATTTTGTCCTCATGGATCGTGCGGAAGAGCGCGTCCTTCATTGCGGAGCCTTTGCCCATCGCTCTGGCCTGTTCATACATCTCAAAGGCTGTGGAGAGCGGCCCGCGAATCACAGGAAAACCGACGAGGCGGACGGTCAAGCGGTCGCCAAATTCTTCTTGTAACGTTGACGCCACGGCACGGTCAAACAGATGGCAATGCGGGCAGTAAAAATCAGCGAATTCCACGAGCAACACGGTTCCAGGCTTGTGCAGCGACGGTTCATCTGCTAAGACCTCATAATCGCCCGGTGGTGTTTCCGCAGCCTGGACACCGACTGCGAGCGGATGAAGGAACAACGCGCCACACAGCAGCACCATCCGGCTTATCATGGGGACATTCATAGCTCGATCTGTCAGTCGTCGTGTGAAAGTCATGGTTTCACGCTATCATGGTCGGGATTCTCATGGCAAAATCCTGACCATGCCTGCCATGGCCCTGGGACGACCCTCGTTGCCCGGAGTGTGTATGGTGTCCTTGCAGGCAACCTGGCAGGGAAACATGTATGGAGTAGCCATCGTATTGTTGTGAGTACTCAAGACAGGGGAGATCAACCGATGAAGATCGTCAGCCTGGCGGATTTCCAAGGGTTTTCCAGTGAAAAAATGCGCAAACATCAGGTAATGGCAACGCCGAGATTTTTCTGCGACGTGTACTGTTTTGAGCCGGGTCAGGAACAAAAACGTCATATTCATGCTGACGAAGACAAGCTCTACTTCGTGCTGGAAGGCCACGGCACGTTTCGCGTTGGCGACCATGAGCAAAATCTTGGGCCCGGCCAGGGGACATTGGCCCCGGCAGGCGAGGAACACGGCGTTACCAATCGTTCCGGGTCACGACTCCGGGTCCTCGTCTTCATGGCACCGAATCCGTCTTGAGCCGGTCATGGCCTGAAGACACACCGTCACGCAACGCTGTTACTGAGCAGTGTGGATGCTTTGGAAAATTTCGGGATTTTCCTCCCCTGTCACCGAGAGAAACCCGACCGCTCCTTTGGCCACTCGGAAGATACTGTGGTCCACTAACAAATAATCTCCCGGGACATCCATCTTCATGTCCACGATCACGGCTCCGGCCGAAGGAACCAGAGTCGTTTGCACGTTGTGATTCATCGCACCCCCGATGGCTCCTTCCACATAGACTGTGTCAAAAATTTCGCCGATGATATGAAAAGAGGACGTTCCATTTGGCCCGATGTTGCCAAAATAGATCCGGACGGTCTCCCCGACACGGGCCGTGAGCGTTCCTTCGCCAGTCAATGCTCCCTGGCGGCCATTAAACACTACGTAATCAGGATGTTCACTCAGCCCCTTTTCCATGGATAATTCCAGGACATTTTCCTCCTTCGACGGGGCTGTAAAAAACTCGCTTTCCAGAACGTAGTATTCCTTGTCGGCGTGCGGCATGCCCTCTTCAGGTTCAACCAGCAGTAGCCCGTACATGCCATTGGCAATATGGGCCGGGATGTTCGGAACAGGCGCGGCACAATGGTAGATATAGAGTCCGGGATTCAACGTTTTGAAGGCAAAAGCGGCTTCCTGGCCGGGGGACACCAGATTCACGGCTGCACCGCCGCCCGGGCCGTTGACAGCATGAAGATCGATGTTATGAATGTACTGATTGTCCGCATGGTTTTTAAGATGGAATTCGACGGTATCTCCCACACGAACACGTACCATGGGCCCGGGAACCGTCCCGTTAAAACTCCAGAATTTATAGGCGTGTTCATCCGTAAGCGTTCCAACAAATTCCTGGGCTTCGAAATTGACCACCACCCTCGCCGGCGTTGACCGTGTAACAGGGGCGGGAACGTGGGGCGCCACAGCAAGTTTGGCCTGGACGACTGGTTGTGCAGCATGACTGGACAGCGGAAACATGCAATACAGGACGATGCCAAAGCACAGGAGGAAAGGACGTTGATTGTGATGGAACATGGTGCACTCCTTGCTGGTTTAACTGCGGAACATCTCGGCACAGACTATCATGATCCCGGCAGGTCGGCAATGTTCCCCGTGGCGTGAACTGATGGTCAATGACGAGAAGGCGATCGTGTCATGTCCTCTCTTATTCAGGCGCCACGAGGGATTCCGGAGAAGGGAGTTGTGTCAGAATGATGGAGCGGGCCTGATAGATTCCGGGCAAGCCGGTGCCCATGGCGTAGACCAGGCCCTTTCCTCGCGTCCCCAGTGCGAGCCGTCCACGCCGACGTCCCTTGCGGTCAATGCCGATGATTTCAAGATCGGGTGGGGCAAGATCGTAGCGATCCGGATGGTGTTTCGTCGGACTGACGGAGACTTCCGCCGGGAGGTCAACAAGACGGCTGACAAACAGTGATACCTTCTCCTGGTTCACATTTCCCGTTTCATTTCCTTCGAGATACCATTCTCCATGTTGTCGGATCAGGGTGTACTGCCAGTCGCGGGTTTTCACGATCAGCAGGGCAATGTCCCGTCCTTCCATGCCGAATAGCCGTTTATCCAGCAGGTGAAATACCTCACGGGGTAATTGGGTAAGCGTCCCGGACGGTATGCGATACACGGGATCAGTCGCCGTTGTGATGGCGTAGGCATCGTCATCGGCGGTGACTGGTGGAAAGAACGTCACGGAGTGGCGCTTGCGTTTTGTCTGTACCGTGGCCGTCAGCCAGGGAGCTGGCAACGTGTCCAACAGGGCCTGTTTGTCGGCCGGTGCATCAATAAACCCGGTTGCTGTGACATCCCGGAGGGTCGTGAGCACGATGCCGACAGCCGTGTGATCGGCCTGGGCTTGAATCGGAGTGGTGAAGTTCCAGGTTGATGCAGGGCCGTGGCCCTTCGCCCCGCGCTGGAGCGTGATCGTGTGATCCGGCGTCTGAAGGTAGAGACGTTCGGCATCGGCTGGATTGAACAGGAGAATGTCTTTCAAGCGAAAGGTGGACAGGGTTTTTTGCCGAAAGTCCGAGACCGACAGCGTCGTCAGCACAATGGTTTCATCTGATCCGCGTTGTGCGTACAGGGTGGATGAGAGAGGCCCCGTGTCACCCAGCGCCAGCGTTTCGGTCGTATCCCCCGTCGTGATGGCCACGGTCACGCGGGGCGGGTGTAACCCGTATTGTCCGGGGGTGATGCCTTCTTCTTGAATCACGCGAGCAATTCTGCCGATTTCCAGGGCATGCAACACCTTGCCAATCTCGCGCGCATCGCCTCTGGCCTCGATCGGTTCGACAATCTGCCAGCGGTTCCGCTTGTCACGGCTCATCGCCATACGTTCGGTTTGCGTGGTGTAGACCAGGGACGTCACGTCCCGGTAATCAAAATGCAGAAGGCGTTGGGCCTCGACTCGTTGAGCCGTTTCCGCTTCCATGGAGGGGATCTCAATCGTCGAGACGTAGGCGCCAAGTGCCAGGAAAATGATTGCAAGGAAGATCGTGGTGCGAAAGTCTGTCATGGACAGCATGACTGGCCTAAAGACGCTGGCGCCGTCGCCAAACCGCAATGCCCAGAAGAAGGAGGAGGAACGGAACAGAGAAAACCTCCACGGCGAACAGCAGGTGTTCCTGGACGGGATCGGGAATAAAGGGCGCGAATGAAGCGCCTTTGGGGCTGATCGCAATCAATGTGCTCTCATCGGCCAGCCAGGCAATGGTATTCAGCCAGAAATCGGTGTTGCCTGGAAACATGATATAGGTATTGCTGGCAAACGCCGAATTTCCAATGACGACAAGCGACGGCACGGTGGCTGGCTCTGAGGTGCCGGTTGCCCGTGCCACAGCGCCAGCGAGGGCAAACGGCCCCTTGATGTCCTGTCCTTCTTCGTAGTCCGGCGCCGTCTTCGGATCAAAATCCGTTTCGGCCCAACTGTGTTCTGAGGATTGCGCCAGAGACGTGAAGGTGAGCCTCGTGGCGGATGAGGGATCAAACGACACCGGTTGCAACACGGGGAGCAACACGGGAGTGGTGAACTCCCGGGTGATGGGATGAGTGGTGAAGCGACGAACGAGCAGGGCCGTCGGACTTCCCCGGGCAATACGATCCACAGGATCCACGACAATGCCCGGACCAAGCACAAGCCCCCACTGGGCGATCCATTCCTCAAGGCCGGTTGCGGTACGGGGATCAAGCAGGACAAGGAGACGTCCTCCATCGGCGACGAAGCGCGTCATCTGCTGGAGTTCTTCGTGGGCGAAGGCCTGACGCGGACCGCAAAGAATGAGCACGTCGGTGTTCGTGAGAAGGTCGGGGTCGTGCCGGAGCGAGCCCCGTACGATGCGGTATCCCTGAGCCTCGAGTTTGACCCGGGCCATCGAGAGTCCCCCCCGCTCCTGGTCCGTGATTTGGCGTTCGCCATGTCCTTCCAGAAAGACCAGGCGTTTGAAATGATCTTTCGTCACACGGATCAAGGCACTGGTGAGTTGCGTTTCCGTGGGGGTGGTCACCTGGATGGTCTGTGCGCCGCTTTCGAAGACCGCCGTGTTCATTTTGGAAATCGCATATTCACGTGCCCTGGCGGGTTCTTTTTCGGGATCAACATAGGTCACGGAAATGTTCGGGGTTGCGTGCATGTAGCTCTCCAGTAAATCCCGGTAGGTTCGAAAACCCTCGGTGTCCTCGTGAGCAAAGACCGTAATCCTGACGTCTTGTTCAAGATGCCCGAGCACATGCAGCGTTTGCGGGGCCAGGGAAAAATGTTGCGTTTCAGAAAGGTCCCACCATCCACCATGCTGGATGGTCAGGAAATTGATGATGGTCAGAATGCCTGTCAGAAGGACAATGGCCAGGATGCTGTTCAAGCCCAGTCGAGTTGACCGGGAGCTGGAAAAGGTCTTGAGGCGTTTCCAGTTTCCCGTGAGGTAGACGATCAGGCAGAGTAAGGCCACCCCTTCCAGCACCATGGTGGTGGTGGAATGGCCCGGCTTGATCTGAGAAAACACCATTCCCCCCAGACCGAGCAGTGCACCCACAAGGCCCAGAGCGGAGACGAGGTGATTTATTGCCATCGGTGTGCATCCACGACCCGGTGCGCCGTGAACAACATCAGCACGATGCCGGACAGATAATAGACAACATCTCTGGCCTCCACGAGGCCACGAACCAGTCGGTCATAATGTTCGCGGAACGAGATAGAGGACAGGATATGACCAATCGTCGTGTCTCCCAACACTGACCCCAGTTCGCCGATAAGTCCTGTGACAAGAATGATCCCGAAACTCAAAAACGCCGCGACCACCTGGTTGTCGGTCATGGCGGAGGCCAGGACGCCGCAGGCCAGGAACAGGCCACCCTGTAACACCAGAGCCATATACCCGGTTGCAATGCCTCCCCAGTGAAAGCTGCTGGAAAAGGACAGCAGCAGTGGAGTCAGCCCCGTCAGGGAGAGAAGACCCAGATAGACCAGGAGCACGCTCATGTATTTGGCCGAAATAATCTCGTTAATTCCGATGGGGGAGGTGAGCAGGAGTTCAAAGGTGAGCAGTTTGCGTTCTTCCGCGAGCACGCGCATCGTCAGAACGGGGAGGAGAAACATGAGGACAAATTCTAAACTGTAAAACAGTGGGCGGAAGACCAGGGCATTCAGGTTCAGTGGGGGATAGGTATTCTGAATTTGTAACAACCGAACCGCCTGCTGACCCGCGTTGGCCACCATGAGGTAGGCGATCAATCCGGATACAAAAAGGAAAATTGCTCCAACGACATACACAACGGGTGACACACCGAGACATCGCAATTCCTTGGCGAGCATGGCGTGAAACGGCGTCATGCCGACGTTCGCTCACGTTGGTATGGCTGTGAGGACGAGGACGGGTCGGGGTAGTCGGACGCATCCGTCCCAAGCGTTTCATCTTGCTGCGTGAGTTGGAGAAACACGTCTTCCAGGGAAAGGGAAAGAGGCTTGAGTTCGAGAAGGCCGTATCCCTGACTCACGACGAACTGAGAGAGTGTGTCCCGGAGGTCCTGTTGCAGGTGACAGTCGATGGTGCAGGTGTGGGGGGTGGACCCTGGAAACACGTTGAGCACACCGGGCAGCATTTTCAGACGTTCCTGCCAGTCCGGCGTGGGCTGTTTGACGGTGAGGCTCATCGTCTCGGATTGTCGCAACCGGGCAGATAATTGCTCCGGGGTATCTTCCGCCACGATTCGGCCCTGGTGAATAATGACGACGCGATCGCAGACCGCCGTGGCCTCGGAGAGGACATGGGTGCTCAGGATGATGGTGTGCGATGTGGCGAGACTTTTGATCAGCGTTCGGATGGCAATGATCTGTTTAGGGTCAAGTCCCACCGTTGGCTCATCCAGAATCAGCACGGGGGGATCATGAATCAGAGCCTGGGCCAGACCGACCCGCTGACGATAGCCCCTGGATAGATGTCCGATCACACGATGATGCACGTCGCCCAGTTCAACCTGATCAATCACGTTGGCCTTCCGCGACGCGAGACGTTGTGACGTCAGTCCTTTCAGCCGACCTGCGAACGTTAAGTACTCATCAACGGTGAGTTCCTGGTAGAGAGGAGGGGTTTCTGGCAGATAGCCCAGACGCCGTTTGACTTCCACGGGCTGTTCCAGACAGGCAAACCCTGCGACAGTGGCTCTGCCTTCACTGGGGGGCATGGCACATGCCAGGATGCGCATGGTTGTGGTTTTCCCTGCTCCATTTGGGCCCAGGAAAGCCAGAATTTCACCCTTATCGACGTGAAAGGTCACGTCACGCAGAGCCGTGTGGGTTCCGTAGCGTTTCGAAATATGCTGGACGGTAATCATTGATACGTGCGGGCGCGCGATGCTGGTGTGTTCGGTGAATGCACCAACCAAATCACGTTGCAGCATGCAACATACGTGTGGGGTATGGACTGGATACTGACGTTCCTTTAATACTGACGTGAGAAAGTGTTCGTCAAGGCCAACCCAACGGATGTCCCAAGGGGCTGCCCGGTCGAATTCCCAGAACCGGAATCCTGCAAGGTCATGCTGCATGCCACATCTTCTGGTTCGGCACGCCAAAGATTTTTAAAAAACGGGCCAGGCAGGGCATGTCGAAACTGGAAGAAAAGGCAGTAAGCGTCGTTGACAATTTCAGCTGATTCGTTTATTGAGTAGATCTGACAGTTTAAGACGAGGTCGTGGTTCTGTTTCTACGAAGTGCCTTGATGCCTTTGCGCGGTTTCGGAAAACTTGCAGGGGAGCCGCTGTATTGTGTGCGGGAGACGGGGAGCGACCTGCAGTTTTGAGGTGTGCCCATGTCTCAAAGGGAAAAAAGTGCGATGAAAGGAGACCGTTGCATGTCAGGAGTACAGGTCAAAGATTTCATGATCCATATTCTTGTTGGCGCAGGGCTTCTATGGGTGCTGTCTGCGTGTCAAACATCGAAGCATGCTGAAGTCATGAGTGCAGAGAATTTACCCGGACAGGCTCAGGAGCTTGACCAGGAACAGGACGACTCAGCCATGATGGATGAGGATTTTGGGGACTCCACGGAGTTTCCGGACGAGTCAGCCATGATGGATGAGGCTTTTGAGGACTCCACGGAGTTTCAGGACGACTCAGCCATGATGGATGAGGCTTTTGAGGACTCCACGGAGCTTCAGGATGAGTCAGCCATGATGGATGAGGCTTTTGAGGACTCCACGGAGCTTCAGGATGGGTCAGCCATGATGGATGAGGCTTTTGAGGACTCCACGGAGCTTCAGGACGAGTCAGCCATGATGGAGGAACCCGCGGAGCTTCAGGACGAGTCAGCCATGATGGAGGAACCCGTGGAGGAACCCACGGAGCTTCAGGACGAATCAGCCATGGTGGAGGAACCCACGGAGGAAGCCGCGGAGCTTCAGGACGAATCAGCCATGGTGGAGGAACCTGCGGAGTTTCAGGACGGGTCAGCCATGATGGATGAGGCTTTTGGGGACTCCACGGAGTTTCCGGACGAGTCAGCCATGATGGATGAGGCTTTTGGGGACTCCACGGAGTTTCCGGACGAGTCAGCCATGATGGATGAGGCTTTTGAGGACTCCACGGAGTTTCCGGACGAGTCAGCCATGATGGATGAGGCTTTTGGGGACTCCACGGAGTTTCCGGACGAGTCAGCCATGATGGATGAGGCCCTGGGGGAAACCATGGATGGTCCTGAGTATAGTGATGTTCAGGCGATGCCTTCCGAGCCCATGGAAGATAGCGATCATATAGAGGAAATGGACATTGGCATGATGACAGACAGCGAACGGGCAAGGCTGGACGGGGCAGAGTTCGGATTGTCACATGTCTTTTTTGATTTCGACCGCTACGATATTCGCCCGGATGCGGTCGAAGGGTTGCGGAACAATGCCAAAATTCTCAACGGTCAATATGAAGATGCCAGAGTGCTGATTGAAGGGCATTGTGATGAACGCGGGACCGTGGACTATAACTTGGAATTAGGTAAACGTCGTGCCCAGGCTGTCAAGGATTATTTGATTGATCTGGGAGTGCGGGAATCCAGAATTCGCATTGTCAGTTACGGGAAGGAAAGGCCATTTTGTATGGAATCCGAACCGAGTTGCTGGGCGCAGAATCGACGCGGGCATTTTCTGTTGAAGCAATAGAGCATATCGTGTGTGTGGCGTGAAAGGAAAGTTTCAGTGAGGTTCTCCAGTCTGTCCCTTCTTGTTCCGTTGTGCCTTTCTCTCCGTTGGTGAGCAAGCCATATTGTGAGCGGGGATGATGGTTGCGTGCCGGAGTCCTGTGGTTTGCTCTCTCTCGTCAAGATGACCGTCATACCATCCTGGTCTGAAACGAGCACAATCTACAATCCGTTCAGTTTGCAGGTCACCGGCACGTTGCGTGTATGAAAACCCGTGTGTTCGTGACATTTGAAAATGAATTTGCTCCGCTCGGCGGACTGGCAGCTGTCATGCGGGTGTTGCCTAAGCGTATGGCTGAACAGTGGCACGGGCCATGTGTGACCATCACGCCGTTTTTCCGGGAGATTATGAAGTGTCGACCAGAAATTCTGGAATTGATCTGTTCAACCGGCATCACGGTTCCCGTTACATTTGGCAAAGACACCCACGCGATTGAGGTATGGCACCACAAGGATGCCCAGGGTTTCACGACCTATTTCATTGATTCACCGGAATTTTTTAACGCGCCATGCGATTGTGGTGATCCGCCTGATGTCAATGCTCCGTGCAATCCCTATTCCAATCCGGAGGATCCTTCGCAACTCCTTCGCGATGCCCTGTTTTTTTGCGTAGCCGTCCCGCGTGCGTTAGTCGAATTGCAATTCACCAATGATCTCGTGCTCTGTCTCCAGGATTGGGAGACTGCCTGTGTGGCGATCACGGCCAAGCAGGAACATCGTCTGGCGTCGGTCTCATGTGTGCTCACGTTACATAATTCGTATGACCGGTCTGTCTCTGCCCGGGATTGGAGAACCATGATGACCCAACGCGTTTCGGGGCGGACGGTACTGACAAAAGTGGCGGCGTTTCTGGATGGTCCCATTTGTACCGTCTCTCGGCATTTTGCCCGTGAGCTGGGACAGGATACAGTACAACGAAAAATTTTCGCGCCGCATTTGCAGAACATCTTTCGCAAACACACCCTTCGCGGCATTGATAATGGCATGTTCAGCACGCTGGATTTTCCACGGGAGGCTCGAGACCATGCGGTGCAGGGGCGTTATCGCCCGCTTCTTCTCGAAAAGGGCACACGTCGTCGGGAGATGGTCAAACAGCTCACGGAGTATGTGACGCCACGCGCCTGGGGATCGTTGGACTTTACGGGTTTCGACGGACCCGTATTCTTGTTTTTTGGTCGGGATGATCCTCGACAGAAGGGGTTCGATGTGGCCGCTGCGGCCATTCAGCGTGTTCCGGTCGGTCGCGCCCGTTATATTTTTACTCCCATCCCAGGTGATGAAGGCATTGAAGGCTTGGTCTTTCTCAAGAGGCTGGCCGAGGAACGGGCGGGAGAAGTGAAGGTTTTTCCATTTCGAATGGCTCAGGGTTACAGGACCTTGCAGCGCGGGGTATCATTCGTGGTGCTGTGTTCGTTCTATGAACCCTTTGGCGGTGCCACGGAGGGCTATGCGGTGGGCACGCCGGTGGTGGCGCGTGCGACAGGCGGGCTGGTACAGCAGGTTGTTCCCTATCCTGCGAAATCTCTGACCGGCATCGTCAGAAAACTCAGCGGACGGTACCATAGTGTTTCAGCTTCGCCGACCGGTTTTCTCTACCACGAGGCGAAGTTGAATGTGAAAACAACAGAACATGGCTGGAGGGCAATTCTGGAGTGTGGATATTGGCCACGGCAGGATCGGGTGGTCGAGCGTTCATCAATTCCCGTCTTTCAGTCAATGGTCGAGCATGCCGCGACAGCGTTGCAGGATGCCATGGAACTCTACGAAACTGACCAGACGGAGTATGCACGCATGATCGTGAACGGTTTTCACATGCTGGACAATTTTTCCTGGGATACGACAATTCGCCAGTATCAGGAAGTTTTCACAACACTCTAGTATGGCACGGGCATGTATGTTGTGTGTGTGCGCCCGCGTATTCCGAACCTCGCATCATCGTCTCCCTCTACGCATACGCGAGAAAACAGGATTCCCATTTACGGGCAGCCCCCCGCTGGGACAGGGTACAAGAATGGTCATCTTCTACCAGTCGTGAAGGGAAGGATGTTGTGAAAATATGAAGTGTTACTTTAAGTGCGAGAGGGCATGCTGTTCTGCAGAAATGAAGGTCGGAGTTGGGATCGGCATCAGGTAGGAGGCAAGGGGAGCGGAAGTCAGGTATCTGTGAAAATCGAGTGCTAACAGCCTTTGTGTATTGCAGTATGTCATTCCTCGAAATTTATTCCTCCAACGTTGAAATGTCCCCTGGGTCCTGGCCGAGTTCTTTGGCTTTCAGGACACGACGCATGATTTTCCCCGAGCGGGTTTTGGGGAGCGAGGTGACAATCTCAATCTCTCTTGGAACCGCGATTTTCCCCAACTCCATTTGAACGTGTTGTTTGAGATGGTCGATCAGTTCGGGTGTTTCCTGTTGTCCCTGTTTCAGGATGACGAAGCCTTTGATCATCTCGCCGGCCGTTTGATGAGGTTTCCCGATAACCGCGGCTTCGACCACGGCCTCATGACTCACCAGTGCACTTTCCACCTCGGCGGTGCCGATACGGTTGCCGGCGACCTTGACCACGTCGTCGGCCCGGCCCATGAACCAGAAATAGCCGTCGTCATCTTTGTGACAGACGTCCCCAGCAGTGTAGCAACCCGGGATTGTATTCCAGTAGCTCAGGTACCGATCGGGATCGTTGAGGATGGTCCGCATCATGGAGGGCCAGGGTTTTTTGATGACCGCGAAGCCGCCACCGGTCCCGATGCTCCGGCCGTTTTTATCCACGACATCGGCTTCGATACCTGGAAATGGTCGTGTGGCGGATCCAGGTTTGAGAGGAACACACGGAAGGGGTGTGACCAGGATCGAACCGGTTTCTGTTTGCCACCACGTATCCATAATCGGTTTGTCACCACCGGTGACGCGATGGAACCATTCCCATGCTTCGGGGTTGATGGGTTCTCCAACAGATCCCAGGATGCGCAGGGTGGAGAGATCGTGGTGTTGAGGCCAGTCTTCACCGTATTTCATGAGGAGTCGAATGGCGGTGGGTGTGGTGTAGAAAATCGACACCCCGTATTGTTCGATGATCTCCCACCAGCGACCAGGTGTGGGATAATCCGGCTTGCCTTCTGCCATGAGAACAGTGGCGCCGTTGAGGAGCGGGCCATACACTATATAACTGTGGCCCGTGACCCAGCCCGGGTCGGCCACGCAGAAATACACATCTTCGTCTTTGAGATCGAAGACATATTTGGTGGTGATGTAAGTTCCGACCATGTATCCACCATGCACGTGAACCACCCCTTTGGGTTTGCCCGTGGTTCCCGATGTGTAGAGAACGTAGAGCGGGGTCTCGGCGTCGAGGGGCCTGGCATCACAGGCGGTTGATTCTCCTTCGAGCCACTCATCCCAATCGAGTTCTCTGCCAGCGCGCAGGTCACCACCCTGTTTGTCCCGTCTCACCACAATCGTTTTCTCAATGGTAGGGCAGTTGGCCACCGCTTTGTCCACCACGGGTTTCAGGGGAATGGCCGTACCCCGATCGTATCCGTAGTCTGCCGTGATCGCGAGGCGGGCTTCGGCATCCTGGATACGCGATTCCAGTGCTGGTGCGCTGAATCCCGAATAGACGACGGAATGAATCAGTCCGAGCCGTGCACAGGCCAGCATGGCGATGATCTGTTCGGGAATTTTGGGAAGATAAATCGTGACACGGTCGCCTTGTTGCATCCCAAGGCGTGTGAGGGCATTCGCGCAACGGTTGACCTGACGGTACAGTTCCGCATAGGTGAAGATCCGTTCTTCGCCTTGCTCTCCCACCCAGATCACCGCGACTTTGTTGGATCGCCACGACCGCACGTGACGATCCAAACAGTTGCAGGTGATATTACAGGTTCCACCGAGAAACCATTTGGCCCACGGATATTTCCATTCCAGCACGGTGTGCCATGGCGAGAACCATTCAAGTTCTTTGGCGATGCCGTCCCAGAATCGTTCGGGATTGGCGATGGATGCCTGATAGGCTGCATCGTAGTCCTTGATATAGGCCCGTTCCACGGTCTGAGCAGTCGGGCGGTACAGTCTGGATGTTTTCAGTAATGTTTCAAGATGTTCCGCCATCACGGCTATCCTTTCACAGTGGCCAGCATGTCCCTGGGGGGTCTCCCGTCTGTGCCCCCGGCAACGGGCGCATTATGCGTGGGGTGCAGATGGTGGTGCAAGGTGCGTTCATCACCCGCGATCAGGCGGCTGGTGGGCCGGCAGGAGCAGATCCAGGATGGTTTTGACCGGATTGAACGTGTGGAGCGGGACCTCGACGAACACGGAATGCCATTTGGCCATGGCCCCGTTCCAGAGACCCGAACGTTCCAGGGTCTTCAACGCTTTCCCTTCATGGGATTTTTTTGATACCCATCCTGCATGAGGATCAATGAACTGGTGAAGGTCGAAGAGACGTCCTTTGTAATCACGCACACCACACACGAGATCGACAGGGTTAAAGTGCGTTGATGATTGGAAAATTCCCTGCTGGTGTGGAGAATCGGGATCCACCTGAGCATATTCCACGATTTGCAACGCGATGATACCATCCCGCTGTTCTACCCGGAATGGCCCGCCACCAGGCTCGCCGGTATTGGGGACCACGCCGCAGACTCGAAGGGGACGGTTCAGCCACGTGAACAGCCACCGCATTTGTTGAGCGTGGGGGAATGTGTCCCATGCTTCGGGCAGAGTCATGTCCAGCATGTGACGGGCCCATTCCGTGATCTGCTTGAGAGTGGCAGGTGATAACGATTCGGCTTCAAGTCGGGTCAAAAATGCAAACAGGGTATCCTGCACGCTGACGAGGAATCCGCCGAGTGCCTTGCGATAGCGACAGGTGGTGTCTTTCAGGTGGTCGGGGACAACATTATCAATGTTTCTGATACAGACAAGATCGCCACCGAGTTCGTGAAGATTGGTGAGAAGTGCTCCGTGTCCGGCTGGCCGGAACAGCAACTTCCCGTGGGAATCATGGAACAGCTGGTTGTCCATATCAACGGCGATGGTGTCCGTCGAGGGGTGTTGAATGGAACAGTTCACCTGCCATACCACGGCGTGCCGATCCAGTTTCTGACAGGCTTGCTCGATATGGCATTGGATAGCGTCTCTGTGTTCCGGAGAAACCGTCAAGTGGAGACGAACCAGGCCTTGGTCGTCTTTGGTACAGGCCGCGGCGTCGACCAGATGTTCTTCAATGGGCGTGCGTGTTGACGCGGCATATCTGTGGAATGCAATCAGACCCTTGGGGAGCCTGGCATAATTCAATCCCGGTGCGGAAAGGAGTGTATCCAGAATGGGACGGTTGTGTCCCGTCGAGAGTAACTGGCCGATCTGGTAGCCCTGGCCATTCAGTGCGTTCACAAGATCGTTGTAAAAGGCGAATTGCTGAAGATTGGAGAGAAACTGATCCAGGACGCGTCGATCTGATGCTGCTATCCCTGCGGAATCCGCTGTGAGGCAACAGGCTTGTAGCGCGTGAAACATGCGAGTGGCTACTCCTGACGCCGGCACAAACTGTGTGACACGCCCGGCGGCCCTGGCTTGTTCAAAGTGTTGGATCAGGGTTGGCATATCCGATGGAGTCAGGCGATGAATACCATCGTCGAGTGTGCAGGGTCTCTTGAGTTTTGTAAACGGCATCCCGTGTCGAAACGTGGCCAGGTGTTGCTCAACCGTCTGCAGATCAATGCCGTGTTCCTTCAGGTATCGTCGATCCTGCGGAGTCAGCATCGTCTCAATGTCAGGTGCGAGTGGCATCGGAGGGTCGTGTGTTCGGAGTTCGTGTGCCGTGTCTTACAGGTCATGACGGTTTCGATCTCCGAAGGGAGGGTCATGCAACGCACGGTGTCGAATGACATGTCAGCGAAAGGGGTACCGGTGTCACCACCATCAGGAATATCGGCTCACGGTGATACTGCGTTAGTCCTGGGCTCCTCCCTGCAAATAGCCAAGCCCGATTTTCACGGCGCGGCGCGTGATCTCACACCAGCGATTAGGGGGATATTCTTCCAGAATTTTGATGACTTTCGGGTCCTGAATATCCAGTTCAACGACCTTGAGCACCCCTTCTTCGATTTTGACTTCTGCCATGGTGATTCTCCTTCATTGCTCCCTTGCCGGACACATCACACTTGATACAT
The DNA here is from genome assembly GCA_007570995.1 of Nitrospirales bacterium. Taxonomy (GTDB): domain Bacteria; phylum Nitrospirota; class Nitrospiria; order Nitrospirales; family UBA8639; genus Bin75. The sequence goes on along the minus strand of RKSG01000087.1, from coordinate 9,536 downwards.
CCGGGAACACCTCTGTCACGCCTTCACATGGCAGGTGGTGGATGAGGTGTCCGGACGCGGCGTGGCACAGGGTAGCATGTTTTTGAACAATTTTTGTGTCCAGGGAGCCTTTCCGGTGGCTTGATGTTCCTGATTACGGCCCGCATTCCCAGTCCTGTTGTAATTCCTGAGCAATCTCCAGCCATTCCTCCGTCCGGGCACGCAGGTTATGGTGCGGCGTCGTGTCTGTTGTGTTGGCATCGCCATGCTCTTGTATTCGGGGAGCATGTTGCATGCCAAGAGTGAGCAGAGTACAGACCGCGGATGATGCCGGAATATCTGCTCCGTTCTGCCGAAACAGTGCAATGGCACGATACACGTGTTCCTGGATCCGGAAAAGCCCGGCCATGATCCGGTAAGGGCGTTCGGTGTTCGACAACCCCTGACGGTCAAGCCGAGAGGCCAGCAACGCGGCCTTGCCAATCTGAATGGCCGCGCCGTGTGGATCTCCCTGGGTCATGGCCTCTTCTGCCCACCGCTGGAGCTGCGTGACGCTCGACGGCTTATGGGTGAACTGGGCGTTGCCCGGCGGAGACCAGACCAACAGGAGCATGAGGGCAAGGCCAGGATACACTGATCGCGTTGCCTGAGACACGGTCGCGTCTGTGCTTTCTCTGACAAAGGCAGGGCTACATGATTTGATAATCGAGATCCACCATTTTGGTGGCAACATTGGCAGCTTCCCGAAGTTTCTTCATGGCCTCCGACGTATCCCGAATGAGCCAGATTTTGATGTTGAGCTGCTCGATCGGCTGGATGGATTTTTCATTGCGGAGTTTGGCAATCGACCAGACCACTTCGGTGAGCACGGGGAAATCAATGTCTGACGAAGTCTCCATTGTTTCCAGATTGGCATTAAGATAATCGAGGAGGGGAGGGGTGATATCAGGGTCGCCGGTGTGCGCGCCGATGAGCCCCAGCCCCTTGGCAGCAGCGGCCTGAATGTTGGAATTGTTCGTTGTCATGAAAATGTCGGTGAGGATGGGTGTTGCCGAACGGCCGAGTCCGGCCAGTGCGAGAATCGCTTCTTCGGCATACTCGGCATTTTCATCTTCAGCCAGTTTCACCAGATGCGGAAAGGCCTGTTTGGACTGGACACGTGAAAGTGTGGCAAGGATACGCAGTTTGCGGCGTTTATCTGTCCCCGTGGCCTCCAGCAGGCGTGCCAGTCGGTCGGTGTGTCGCCATTCTGTTGCCACCATGACCGGAAAATCAAACTCCTGCAGTTTCAGGTTTAATTGTTCCATAGCGTATTGCCCTGACTGTGCAGCGTTGGCCTGTTGCGCTGCGGCATAGGCATCTTCGAAATCGGTTCGTGTTTCCTTATACCATCCCAGATCCTGACCGTTGAGGCGATAGCTGAAGAGACAGGCCGGCCCTTTCCACAACCGGGCGGGTGCATCGGCCAGTTCCGCGTCGCCACCGGAACGCGTGGTGCCGGACCATCGTTTCCGTTCTTCGCATTTGACCCGGAATTCCACATCGTGGGCGTCCTTCCGGTCGGTGACCGTGGTGTAGCCAATCTCTTCCAGCCGTGTTTTGACAGTGGCCAGGAGATCATCCGTGGGAATGCGCCCCTGTTCCGTCAGAGCCATGACGTTGAGATAGACTGTTTCAATGCTGGCCAGTTGTGCTCGCTGCTCATCGGTGACATGGATTCGGCGTGCCAGGCTTTCGGTGGCCAATGCCATGAGACAGCAACAGATGAGTATGCCGGAGAGGTATTTCATCATGAATCCTCCAGGTGAGAAGCAGTGGTCAATGTGGAAACAACGGTAACAATTTCCGTGGACCACAACGGTGCATCACACGGACGACAGGCACCTGTCTCTGAGGCCATCTCTCAGGGGCAGCGTCCCCTTCCGTGTTGCGATTGGCGGCATATGGAGAGGTGTCCGTCCCTGTCGAGCTGCCATGTCCCTGGCCCACTAGCTCACATGGCCGTCCAGATCGAGTTGCTTGTATGTCCAGTTTGCCGCCTCCCGCAGCGCCGCCATTTCTTTGGAATGATCGTTGATGAGCCAGACTTTTTGATTCAGTTCATTCACAGGTTCGATGGATTCTTCATCCCGCAGTTTGCCAAGGCTCCAGACCACTTCGGTCAACACGGTGAAATTGATATCGGCCGATGTCTTGAAGGTCGGCAGGACGTTTTTGAGGTAGGCCAGGAGCGGGGGAATAGCCGTGGGATTTCCACTGCTTCCTGCCACATCACCCAATGCCCTGGCCGCTGCCGCTTGAATCTCTGGTTGAGGGGACGATTGAAACAAATCCGTGAGAAACGGAATAGAATGTTCTCCCACGCCGGTGAGCGCCTCCACAGCTTCCTGTGCCAGATCCTTGTCCTGCATCAGCTTTGTTAAATGAGGCAGTGCTGTTTCGACTTCTATGGAACTCAAGGTTGCAAGAATGAACAGTTTGCGTATTTTCGAGGTCTCCGGCTTGTCCAGCAACGCAATCAGGCGGTCGGGTTGTTCCCATTCTGCCGCCAGGAGGACGGGAAAGTCGTATTGTTTGAGCCGTTCGTGTAATTTGGCGAGTGCGTAGGTCCCGGAGTCTTTGGTGCCAGCGGATTGTGCGGCTTGTATGGCATCGTGGAAGGAGGTGCGGATTTCCTTATACCATCCAAGATTCTGGCCATCGAGGACGTAGGTCAACAGACATGCCGGCCCTTTCCAGAGCCGTGACGGGGCATCCAGCAGTTCGGCGTCTCCGCCTTCTGCTGTGGTGCCAATCCAGGTTTTCCGTTCTTCGCATTTCACTTTCAACTCGACGTCGTGGGCCTGCGTTCTGTCCCCGACCACCAGAAAACCGACTTCCTGCAGCCGTTGAGAGACGAGGGCCTGAATCCGGGAGGGATCGGTTCGTCCTTTTTCAGTCAGGGCAAGGGCATTTACGAATATGGTGCGGGCTTGTCGCAGGTGTTGTTTTTGTTCCGGTGTCAAATGGGTTCGGCGGGCCACGCTTTCAGAAACGAGGCCCCCCGCAACGATCATGATCGCACAAGTTGTGAGAATACAGAGCCTGGTTTTCATCGGGAGCCTCCTTTCGCACGATATTGTGCATACGGGGTAGCTGCCTGAGTCACTCCTGCGCGTGTATCTTTGTGCGTGTTCATGTGCGGGACGGTGCTCCAAAGTTGTTTTCGGGCACCTTTTCCGACACCGTTGACTATACGCCGATCTGAAAAAACCCGGCAAGTCTGTCGCTATCCCTTTTCCCCATCCTGGATGTGTGGAACGACCCACAAAGCAAGGCGTCGCAAAGTTGAAAAAACCGCACTGTTCTCTATATAATGCCGGGCCTATGCTGGAAGGGAAAAAAATTGCCATCATCGGTGCCGGAAACATGGCGGAAGCCCTTGTGGCCGGGTTGCTGAAACAGGGCGCGGTGGACCCCGGACGCCTTGTCGCCACGGATGTGGATTCTCAACGACTTGCTCATTTTCGGACAACCTTTGGCGTGCAGGTTGGCCGGGATAATCAAAAAGCTGCTCAGGCTTCTGATATCATTCTTCTGGCAGTCAAACCACAAGTAATAGATGAAGTTTTGAGAGGGCTGAAAGTGTCCCCTGATTTCAGTCAACTCATTGTGACGGTGGCGGCCGGGATTTCAATTGCCACGATTATGGCAGGCTTGTCCCCGCATGTTCGTGTGGTACGGGCCATGCCGAATACAGCGTCTGTTGTCCTGGAAGGTGCGACGGCCCTGGCCGGTGGCCCCGGGGTGACGGAAGAGCAGATGCAGATCGCTCAGGTGATGTTCGAGGCGGTCGGGCACGTGGTGGTCGTGAAGGAATCGCATCTGGATGCAGTGACCGGTCTGAGTGGTGGGGGAGTTGCGTATGTGTATACGTTTATTGAGGCTCTGGCCGATGGTGGAGTGAAAATGGGGTTATCCCGCTCGCATGCCCAGCTTCTGGCAGCGCAAACGGTGTTGGGTGCGGCAAAGATGGTGAGGGAGACAAATGAGCATCCCGGGGTGTTGAAAGATCGGGTCGCGTCACCTGGCGGGGCGACCATGGCCGGGTTGCACCAGCTTGAACAGGGGAGGTTGCGTGGGACAGTGATCGGTGCCGTTGAAAGCGCGACAATTCGGTCCAGGGTGTTGGGACAACAGGCGTGTGAGGTCCGGCCATCCTCTTCCGCGACGTCTTCGGTGAAGCATGCTGCGTCGAAAAGGTAACATTGGCCCTGTCCCATGTCGGGTGTGGGTGGAACGTCACTGTCTGTGCAAAGGACAAAGGAGTCTGTTGTGTCGTATTGGGTGAAAGTGGTGTTGACCGATAATCAGGAACTGATGATCGGCGATGCCCTTCGTCATACTATCAGTGATGATATGGAAATCCTGGAAATTGATACACCCGTGGAAGTTATCATTATTCCCATGAGGCAATTGAAGTATTTTTCGTGCGATGCCACGGTCTTTAACAAGAAAGGTTGACTGACCGGGATCCTGTGTTCCCGTATCATGTTCGCCCGCAGGATGTCCCACGAGAAACGGGACTTCCCGGAGTGTGCCCGTGCCATGGAACAACAACAGAATCCACAATGGAGAGGCGAGTGACGTCCCATACCGAAGAAGAAGAGATGAATCAACGCCGGCATTTACTGGCACAGGCTCGGAAAGGAGTCCAGAAGGCCATCAACCAGCTGATGGATTTGTACCAGGTGCGGGTGTACAGCGGTGACAGTGTGAAATCTCTCAGAATTCGTCACACTCTCCCGACATCGGGTGCGTCGAAGCCCAAGCCTGTCCGTACTCTTACGAGAACACGGGTTAAGCAGGGCAAGGGTCAGGGTAAAGGGACATCCTCCCGTCTTATGTCAGACGGGCATCGGTTGCCAGAGCGGCGAAAGAGGCATTCCCCCGGCTCAACTTCAAAGTGACCTCGGCCTGTGCGGTTGCACGTTTGGTGCAACGAGGTTCCACAAGACGAAACCAGACATTCCGTTCCCGTAACGTATCACACGCGCAGCGGCGACCCGAGCCATGCAGCCCGGCTTTGCTGTCGCCCCTTCTACAGGCCTTGTCAGTTTTCAGGAATCGGGGTCGTATCAGTCAAAGCGTTGAGACGGAGAGGGGGCAACCGTGTTATCGCTGCACGCAAACGGTTAGCGAACCTCGACGCGCAATCCACCGGCCGCCAGCTTGTGCGCGATCTCGTCAGCCGATTTTCGAGATCCCTGGTAGACCCGAGCGCTTCCCTGGTGATCAATGGTCCACGCCAACTCAAAGGCCTTGGCCGATGTCATGCCGGGAACATGCCGACAGAACAGCTCAATGACTTGCGGATACGTGTGGCAATCGCAATTGTGTAAACGATGACTTCAGCTTCGAAATCCAGACCGGTGCCCGTTCCGGTGTCTTCTTCCGTTACTTCCGTCACTTCTGTCACAGGCATCGTTCCCATACCGGTCTCCTGTTGAACAGGTCAATGATACCAGTAGATGACACATGTGCTCAATATGGTGCACCCTCTCCTGAATTGCACACCGCCTGGCCCGACGGATGCGTGGCCCTGGCATTCCCGTTCGTCATGTCGGATGGACAATCGTCGTTCCGTGCAGGGTTGGAACGATGAGTAAAACCATTCTGGTCACGGGTGCTGCGGGATTTATCGGAAGCCATACGGTTCAGGCCCTGGTGTCACGAGGGGATCGTGTTGTTGGGCTGGATAATCTGAACGATTATTATGATCCGGCAAGAAAACGGGCGAATGTCCAGGAAGTCCAACGGGCATTACATCAGACTGACCAGGCAGAGTCGTTCACGTTTATTGAAGGGGACATTCGCAACCGGCAGACGATTGCCGACATTTTTTCAACCAGTGCGTTTGACGGGATTGTCCATCTGGCGGCTATGGCCGGCGTGCGGTTCTCCGTAGATCATCCCCAACTGTACAGCGATGTCAATGTAACAGGCACGTTGAATGTGCTGGAAGCCGCCGTCGGCAAGGGCGGAACACTCCCCTCGCGCTCCTCATTGCCCACTGTTGTGTTCGCTTCGACCTCTTCCGTCTATGGCAGGACGACGCACCGGACTTTTCAGGAACATGATCCGTGTGACCGGCCACTGGCTCCCTATGCCGCGAGCAAGAAAGCCGGAGAGCTGTTCGGGTATTCGTATCATCACTTGTACGGGTTGGCCTTCACGGCCCTGCGGCTGTTCACGGTGTATGGCCCACGGGGACGTCCGGATATGATGGCCTACAAGGTGTTGGACAATATTTTTTTCAACCGTGAGGTCCCGCTGTATCATGCCGGACAGATGTACCGGGACTGGACCTTTGTGGAAGACATTGTGCAGGGCGTGATTCGCGCGGTTGACCGGCCGACCGGGTATACGGTGGTGAACCTCGGAAGAGGAGCACCTGTGTTGCTGGCCGAATTTGTTGAACTGATCGAGGCCTGTGTTGGACGAAAGGCCCGCCTGGGTTCCGCACCGATGATGGAGGCGGATATGGCCTGCACCTCTGCCGACATTTCCAAAGCGCGGACATTACTGGGGTATCATCCTCAGGTGAGCGTGCAAGAAGGCATCAGCCGGTTCTGGACCTGGTATAAGCAGAACGTGTTGAATACCTAGGCCTCTCTCCGTCTTCGGCTGCACATTCTTCAAACGGTGTCGTTAGAGTGCACGGCCGGCTCGGGAACATACAGTAGCCTGCCCCGCCTTCGATACTCCTGCTTCCTGCACAAACGATGCGAGGGATCATGGCGTGTGCCGGGTCGGTTCTTGCCACTCCTGTGATGTGATGGTAGAGTTTGTTTCCCCGTGCTGGCCGGTTTGCTGGAGTGGTGGAACAGGCAGACACCCGGGACTTAAAATCCCGTGCTTCGCAAGAGGCGTGCCGGTTCAAGTCCGGCCTCCAGCACCATCTCATCCAGGCGCTGACTGACAACAGTAGCCGGCTTCCTGGCAGCTTCGATGCATCTGCCGGTCACAACCGGATGGCGTCCTTGCTTGACCTGCCCCGGGTGTCCGACAATGAATCCTGACGACGGGGGTCAAGAAGTTTGCCGGGGCATGCCATGTTCCTTTCTTGAGGCGAATGTCGCCATCCTTCACAATCGGGGGAACTCATGCCAAAAACGGAATTCCATAACATTGAGCGGTTTGAAGACCGTGAACGGCACTTTGGCATCACTTTTAAAGGATTGCTCGTGGTCATCGAAGAGGAACACGATACAGATCCCTCTGATGATGAACACAGTATCGATCTGTACGTCATGGGAGAATTGCACGTCGTTGACGAATCAAAAATGCCTGCAAGCTTGACAATTGTTGTCTCCGCACTGAACAGGGAGGGAAAAATTATGGCCATTGGGCAAGCCTTCTATCCATCAGAAGATATTATGGGTTTCGCTTCTCTCGAATGTGCCGTGCATGATCTGATGGAAAGGCCGACCTCAGTCCGGATCTATCCTCAGAAATAGTAATGGTCGATGACGAGGAAGCTTTGTGCGGATTCAACCACCAGCTGTTGGCGAATGGCCAACGTGCCGGAGGCGAATGTTCTCACCTGAGATCAGGATACCTGATCTCCCGCCGGGTCATCGCCAGGCTTCCCCCTGGTTTGTCCGGTCTGTGATGGCTGTATACACCCGACGGACACGTGCTGTGACCGTCCACAATGCCATGGTGCGGCTTCGCGGTGGCAGGTGGTTTCTGATCGTGGGGTACGCGGTTGTCTGTTCGCTGATTCTGTCCTGTCCTTTTGTCACGCAACACACAGAGGCGCTGGCCCAGACGGATGCCCCAGACACGGACATCCTTGATCTGACCTCGTTGAACATCCGGTTGAGCCAGTGGGCGATTCATCCACCGCAACATCTGGTGCACGAGGTCGTGACGTTGCCACCATCTGTCCGGGCGACGCGCACCAGGGTTGCGCCTTCACCGAAGGCCGCTGTGCTGGAAGATAACCATCATAACCGTGCGCTCATCGTGTCAGTGTTGGACGATGATCGCCTGCAGGTGGCGGTGCTCGCAGACATCGATTTTGCCTCCACCATTCCCTTTGTCACCGCATGTGCCGGGGACAGGGGATGCGCGTACGATCGGCGCCAGGTGACCGGGGGACTGGGCTGTGTGGCCATTTGCATCCAGCGTGCACTCGACCCGAGCCGCCAACCATGACCTCACACAATCATTCAGGGGTCTGAAGCATGTTGAAACCGGATTCAGGCTGGGATGGAAGACACACTCAACGGCATGATCCGGGAAATGATGCACAAAAAACAGGCATTGTGTTCGGTGGTCTGTGGCTTTTGAATCAGGGGCAGTTATGTACATGATTGTCTACAGTTTTTTCACAGAATTTGTGGACAAGGTTCGTAATGGAACCTGCACGAATTTCATCATTATCCGCCAGGCGGTCCGGGCACGATCACGTGTTCTGCATTGTCTGATCGCATCAAACACGGTGTTCCCCGATGAGCGGTTGCCACCCGGCAGCTTTAGAACTGGCTTCGATGAACAGATAACCCGTCTATCCCGCTTCTGGAAAGGCTTTTCGTCAATGTTGGCATGAACGCCTGACGGGTTTTTCACGGATGTGACCATGCACTTTCCTGGGCGGTTCTTCGGTTATCAAGGCTGTGATGTGCTGCCATGTTTGCAGAAATCCTTCTGGAAGTGGGAAGGAGATTGTCGGGATACTCATGGCCCTGACTTCAAGGAATTATTGAAATTTCACGATCATTATCCACTGTCAGGAAAAGAGCTTGAAAACAGGGGGGCTGTGATACAGATTTGCCACCCTTGTCACGGGTTTGTATGACACACTCCACACCAGACCGTCCCCATCGTCTTTCCAAGTCCAGATTTCTCTCTGGTCTCCAGTGCCAGAAACGCTTGTATCTGGAGATCCATGACCCGCAGTTGGCAACGGAGCCTGATGATCGACGCCAGAGCATACTGGATATGGGACAGGAGGTTGGCCAGATCGCGCGTCGGTGTTTTCCTGACGGGGTGCTGGTCGCTGAAACGCATCGTCAAATTCCGGCCGCGTTGGAGAAAACGGCCGCACTGGTAGCCGATCCGAGTGTCCCGGCCATTTTTGAAGGGGCGTTTCAATGTGACGGCACCTTGATTCGAGTGGATGTACTCGAACGGGTTGGCCAGACCTGGCGACTGATTGAAGTGAAGGCCTCCGCCCGGGTGAAATCCGTGCATCTCGATGATCTGGCCGTTCAGACGTATGTGATCCGGGGAGACGGGCTTGAGGTGTCCGGAACCCTCCTGATGCATGTGAACAGACAGTACACCCACCCCGGTGGGGACCTGGAGCTGGAAAAATTGTTTGTGATGGAAGATCTCACCGAGGAAGTCGAGGAGCGGATTCCCGGTATTCCCGCCCGCCTGGAGCAGATGCGGTCGACGATTGGCCACAGTCAGGCACCCGATGTCGAGCCGGATGGTCATTGTCATGCTCCCTATACCTGCCCGTTCTGGGCGCATTGTACGGCTTCCAAACCGGCCCGATGGATCTA
>RKSG01000142.1 GCA_007570995.1 Nitrospirales bacterium | reverse complement strand
GATCTGGCACTGGTGGAAACAGGGGCGGGTGACCGGAACTGACATCGGGCGGGCGCTGCCGTTCCTGGTGGTAGGGCTGGGTGTCACGGTTGTCGACTGGTTCTCCTACAAGTCACTTGAGCACGTCGTCTTCGACTATTCGGTGATCGAGCGGGGGCTGATCGCAGCGCGCGCGTGGTGGTTTTACATCGGCAAACTGGTGTGGCCGTCGGAGCTGGCGGTCATCTACCCGCGATGGGAAGTCGGCACCGGGGGAACACTCGCCTGGGGCTGCGTGGCGGCCACGGTCGCGGTGGCGGCACTGTTGTGGTTCTCCCGTCATCGCACCGGCCGGGGACCGCTGGCCGGCGCGTTGTTCTTCACCGTCACCCTGTCGCCCATGCTCGGATTCGTGGACTACGGGTACATGCAGTTCGCCTTCGTCGCAGACCGTTACCAGTACCTGGCCGGCGCCGGGGTCATTGCCGTGCTGGTCGGGGCCGCAGCGTCGGGCACAAGACGGCTGCCCGATACATGGCGCACCATCGTGCCGGTCGTAGTGACCGTCGTGGTCGTGGCGTGCCTGGGGACCATCACCTGGCACCAGGCCGCGATCTATAAAGATGAGGGCACCTTTTTCAGGCGTGTCGCCGCACTCAACCCGGCAGCGCGATTCGCCCATTACAATCTCGGCCGGGAGTATCAACGGCAGGGACGGCTCGAGGAGGCCCTCGCCGCCTATCGCACTGAATACCGTTTCGCCAAGGCCACACCCAACGATCCGGCCCGGATCGGCTATGCCCAGTTGGGCATGGGGGCCATCGCCGAAATGCAAGGCCGGCTTGAGGATGCGGAGACGCACTACAAAAATGGCAGTCTCTATAACGAAATGGCCTTCCACCGCCTGGCCGGGTTGTGGATCAGGCAGGAACGTTACCACGAGGCGATTGACCTGTATCAGACGTTCATCAAGCGGAATCCCCGCAATGCCGGTCTCTATTCCGACATGGGCGTCGCATTGCTCAAGCTCAAACGCTATGATGAGGCACTACGGAGTTTTGAACAGGCACTCGCGTTGGATCCCTATCTGAAAAACGCGCAGGACAACCGTGCGACGCTGCTGACCTTCTTGAAGAACAATGGTGAGTAACGGCAAAAGACATCCCCCCACGTGCCTGGATTCCTGCTTCCGCAGGAATGACCGACTGGTCGCGTACACGTGCCACGATGCCACCTGGCGCAGCGGCGGACCGAACAGGGGTCCCACGTGGCATGACAAACGGGCCAAGGTGTACCCGATCCGTCCCCTGGTCGCCCGGAGCACCAGGGCCAGGCAGGGGCATGCATTCCCCGAAGGCCTTGAGTACGACGTCGGCCTGAACCAGAGCACCAGGGCCAGGCAGGGACATGCATTCCCCGAAGGCCTTGAGTACGACGTCGGCCTGAACCAGAGCACCAGGGCCAGGCAGGGGCATGCATTCCCGCAGCCTCCCCTCCGTCCCCTGGTCGCACGGGGCGCCAGGGGCATGCATGCCCGCAGTGTGTTGAGCGGGAATCCAGGAGGGGCGCCAGGGGCATGCATGCCCTCCCCGAGCGGGATTCCGATCAATCCCGTGTCCGGCAGCAGCGGATTCCCGCTTGCACAGCTGCTGCCACTGGCTGGACAGGGAACGCATGCCCCTGGCCCCCTGGTCGCACGGGGCGCCAGGCCTGCCCCTGGCTTTGACCAGGGGGGCATGCTTGACCAGGGGGAGTCAGAAGGCATCAGCATTCGGGGGAAAAGCCGGGATGCACTCGGGCACGCCACCACACGCTGGCGTGCCATCAACACGGCTGGACAATGAAGAAATTCCGTCATCAAACAATTCAGGCCACCACGACCGGAGGCGGGGGGGCGTCGTCACCATACCTGCCTGTCCTGGTCATGTGCATCTGTTTCGGCGCCTACAACCTCAACGGCGCCCCGCTTCCCTCAAACGACCAGATGGCCAACATGCTGTTGAGCGTCAATCTGCTGAAGCGGCACTCCTTCACCATCTCCCTGTGGCAGACACCGAAAGTATTCAAATGGGTTGTGGAGCGGTCCCCGGGGAAAGCCGTCAAAACGCAGGTCCACGACTGGAACGACGAAGCGACCGAACTCTACAGAACGGGCCAATTGAAGCCGACAGGGATGCCCTATTTCCTCACGCCGACGGTGCATGCTGAACTCTATGCCAATACCTTCGGAATCGGCGCCGCGCTCACCATTCTGCCGGTGTACGCGGTGCTGAATCTGTTCACGGATCTCGCGTCCAACCATGCGGTGTGGTGGCACGGCGCCAAGGTGACCGCTTCCCTGCTGACCGCGGGGGCGGCCCTGTTCATTTTTCTGACCATGCGCCGGTTCGTCCCGCCCCTGCCGGCGGTGCTGGGCGCGCTGGCATTCGGGCTTGGCACCTGCGCATGGACTCTCAGCAGCCAGGCATTGTGGCAGCAAACGCCCTACCTGTTCTTTCTGTCACTCGGGGCCTGGTGCCTTGGCGGCGTCGAGGCACAACCACGCCGTGCGCTGTATTGCGGAGCGGCATTCGGCATGGCGACGCTGTGTCGTCCCACTGGCGTCATTCCTGTTGTCCTCGTGGGATTGTACCTGCTCTGGCTCGACCCACCCAGGATCATCAGGGCCGCGCGCGATCGTGTGATCGAGAATGCCCTTGATCTGGGGATCACCTCGCCCCGGTTTCTTCGTGTGCTCGGTGCCGCACCCGACGGGGGTAGCCGGGAAGAGGACAACCTCCTGGTCAAGAGCCCCCCCCTCCGTCCCCTGGTCGCACGGGGCGCCAGGGGCATGCATTCCCGCAGTGAGTTGAGCGGGAATCCAGAGGGGGGCGCCAGGGGCAGGCCGAACCCGCCATCCGAGACTCCACTGCTTCCCCGCTACATGCTCGGCGGACTGCCGTTTGCTGTGATACTGGCGACGTACAACACCTACTACTTCGGCGGCCCTTTTGTGTTCCCGCAGGAAATTGTGGCGGATGCGTATGCCACATCCAAAGGCGCGACCGGTGTCTGGGGGACGCCGATAGCGGAAGGGCTCGCCGGCCTGCTGGTCAGCCCGTCCCGTGGATTGCTCGTCTATTCGCCCGTCATGGTGTTCGGATTTGTCGGGGCAGTCATGGCATGGCGTGATCCCCGGCAATACGCCTCGTTGATCCCATTGCGACTGGGCGTCCTGGGACTGTGTGTGCGGTCTGCCAAACAGTTTGACTGGTGGGGAGGATGGAGCTACGGCCCCAGACGTCTGCTCGGCGCCGGGGTGTTCCTGACGCTGCTGATGATTCCCGTCATGGTCAGGGTCATG
>RKSG01000015.1 GCA_007570995.1 Nitrospirales bacterium | reverse complement strand
CCAGCCATCGCAGCGCGATGGCTCCCCGGCGAGTCGCCGGGACGACGCATTCCTGCGTCCGCAGGCAACCGAAACGGTGTGGGCCTACCTGCCGCTGTGGCTGCTGGTGGCATTTGTCTTGCGCGCGACGGTCGCGCTGACCGGTGACTTTCTCCTGCATCCCGATGAAGTGATGCAGTATCTGGAACCTGCCCACCGGCTGGTGTTCGGGAACGGCGTGGTGTTCTGGGAGTATTTTTACGGCGCACGATCGTGGATCATGCCGGGCCTGATCGCCGCCATCCTGTGGTTCTGCACACTCACCGGCCTGGATTCGCCACAGGCGTACATCGCCGTGATCAAACTGGTGTTTTGCGCGCTGTCGCTGGCGATTCCGCTGGGCATGTATCTGTTTTGCCGCCGACACTGGGGCGAACGCAGCGCGCGCCTGGCACTCGTCTTCGGCGTCTTCTGGTATGAACTCGTCGCCTTCGCACACAAACCGATGACCGAATTCATTGCCACTGGTTTGATGTGTGTCCTGCTGGCGGTCCTGCCGCTGCACGCGCCAGCGCGTCACTGGCGTGGGTGGGCGGTGGCAGGTGCATTGGGCGCACTGACCATGGCGGTTCGTTTTCAGTATGCGCCGATGATCGGCGTGATCCTGCTCGCCGGGGGATTCCGCGCACGCCTGACAGGCATGCCCCTGCTGGCTCTGACCAGGGGATGGCTGGCGATGATCGGCGGCGGCGCAGTGGTGGTGGGTGCCGTCGGCGCGCTGGAAACCTGGATCTGGGGCACGCCGTTTCATTCCTACTGGGTCAACGCCATGTTCAATCTTGAGACAACCAGGGCGCGCGAGGGTGAATCCGCGCTGTGGCTGCTGCCGTGGCAGTTGCTGCACGCATCCTGCGGTCTGGTTGCCGTCACCCTGGTGAGCATGGTCTGGAATGTCCGGCGGCGGGGGTTTGTGGTGGTGCTGCTGTTGTCGGTGCTGATTCCACACCTGCTGAGCAGCCATCGTGAATACCGCTTTATTTTTGCCACCGTGCCATTGTGGCTGATGCTGTTCGCCGATGTGCTGGCGGTGGCCAGCGCTCGGTTCATACACGCCGGGGCGTGGATGCGCCGCGCCGGGGTGGGGGTGGTGGCCCTGGTGTCCGTGGCCGGTCTTGTCAATGCGATTCCGGACCAGAACAGCATCTACAAAGGCTTCTCGAGTGAAGGCAGCCACTTCAGTTTCCTCCGCGACCGCGACCCCGGGTTACAACTGTACCGCCGCTTGAGTGAAGACGAGACCGTGCGTGGCGTGCTGGATGCCTCCCAGCTCTATCCGACATGTGGCGGCTATTATTATCTGCACCATGCGGTTCCTCTGTATAACCTCAGCCTGTGGAAGCGCCTCGCGGACCCCGACAGCGACCCCGCGCGCTATGTCAGCCACATCATCACCAGAGCCAGCCCGGGCGGCGGCACCCTCGTGAACGCCCAGGATCCTGTGACAGGAGAACGGTTTCGCGCGTTGGACACCGACCACGGGTATGAATGGCTTCCGTCTTTCATCGGCGATTCGGACAGTGGGGAACTGGTGTACTGGAACACGCATGCTGTCCGCCAGACACAACCGGCCTACACCAGGGTGGCACAAGTCGGCGACTTGATCTTATGGCACCATCGCACCGCACCACCTCCGAGGTCATGGCGCGACTACGCCATCTTCGTTCCTCCCGGCTCCTACATTACGAAGACCCTGCAAGCCGTCCTCGGCGCACAACGCTTCCGCGCCTGGCCACCGCACTACGGCGTCGACCTCACGCCTGCCCCTGGCGCTCCCCCTCCGTCCCCTGGTCGCACGGAGCGCCAGGGGCAGGCATTCCCGCAGTCCCCCCCCGCCGTCATTCCCGCAGTGAGTTGAGCGGGAATCCAGGGAAGGCTTGACCAGGGGGACGACTGATTGTCCATGACGATCCCCCGCCTGATCCGACCCGACGAGACCTGCCTGCCCCTTGGATTCCTGCTTCCGCAGGAATGACGGATGGGGTGACCAGGAGCCACACCTTGATACCCGACGCGTGCTCTGCACAGGCAACATTGCAACCTCCCTCTCCCCCTGGAAAAGGGCCGGGGTGAGGGGCCGTCAGGGTCAGGACGATGCCGGCACAGGTGCGTGTTCAGGTGACCGGCGGGACAGATGGGGCACGGGATCAATCCGGGACGGGTCCCGCGCATCGGCGCGACATCGCTGCCGTGTCCAGCCGTCATTGTCGCAGCTGCGGCCATCCTGTATAACTTCATCCCGTCATGTACCCGTTCGAGCCAGGAGCCGCCCCTTGTTCAGGCCAAGGGCAGGTCCTTGCGTAAGTGTGCCACACCATGTCCATGCTACCGGCCAATCGAATTCTCCACGGCGATAATTTGCCGTATCTGCAACAGATGGCAGACGAGTCGGCGACGTTGATTTATATCGACCCGCCGTTTAACACCGGCAAAATTCAGTCGCGCAAACGCATCAAGACCACGGCAGTGGCGGGGGCGGCGAAGGGCGACCGGGGCGGCTTTGGCGGCCGGCGGTATACGACCGAGGTGGTCGGCGATTCCGGCTATGCCGATTCGTTTACCGACTACCGCGGCTTCCTGCACCCGCGCTTGGTCGAGGCGCATCGAATTTTAACCGCCAACGGCAGTTTGTTTTTCCACATCGACTGGCGCGAGTCGGCGCGTTGCCGTTTGTTGCTGGAAGAAATTTTTGGCGGGGCGCAGCACTGCATCAACGAAATCATCTGGGCCTACGACTTCGGCGCGCGCTCCAAGACAAAATGGCCGGCCAAGCACGACAACATTTACTGGTTCGCCAAAAATCCCGACGACTACATCTTCAACTACGACCACATCGACCGCATCCCCTACATGGCGCCAAACCTGGTCGGGCACGAAAAAGCCGCCCACGGCAAAACCCCGACCGACACCTGGTGGCAGACCATCGTGCACACCTGCGGCAGGGAAAAAACCGGTTACCCGACACAGAAACCGCTGCCCATTCTGGAACGCATCGTGCGCGTGCATTCCAACCCCGGCGATACCGTGCTGGATTTCTTCGCCGGCAGCGGCACCACCGGCGAGGCGGCGTCACGGAACAACCGACAGTTCATTCTGATCGACGAAAACCCCGAAGCCATTCGCGTGATAGAGCAGCGACTGGGTGGCTTGGTGAACGAAAAACAACCGGAGAAAGAGCATGAAAAATCTACAATACGAGCAGATCAAAGCAATCAATGCCATGAATTCGCCTGACTTCGTTTCCCCTGGCTCCTCCATTAAGCAGACCATGCAATCCGTCTTCGGCAAACAACACGTCCACGCCGGGCCACCG
>RKSG01000034.1 GCA_007570995.1 Nitrospirales bacterium | reverse complement strand
GTTGTCATGGGATGATTGATCCATGTTACGCAGCGGGCACTGGTGGTCCCAACGGGATTCGAACCCGTGTCTGCACCTTGAGAGGGTGCCGTCCTGGGCCAGGCTAGACGATGGGACCATCTATCGGACATGGTATCTGTCTTACTCAGTCACGGCCACATACCCTGCTCCTCCCCCGTTGGTTGAGCAGGTCGGCTGGTGAAACATGACGAGTGCGGCAAAGCCGCGTGACTCTATCATGTCCAAAGGGGATGCGCAATTGCAGGGACTGGAGACCAGAGGGGAACGGGAGGCACCGTGTGCACCGTTGAGCGAATCACACAGGGGAGGACTCGTCGCGATGTGTGACCCGGACGCCGTCGGGTGATCCGACGATGACCGTTGAGGTGCGGTTCACAAACAGGCCGTTTTCCACGACCCCCGGGATGAGATTGAGGAGCGCTTCAAGTCGTGCGTAGTCGTGAGTCTCATGCAGCGGAAGATCCAGAATATAATGACCTCCGTCAGTCTGAAACACCACTCCGTGCCTGGTTCGGAGAGTCGGGGTGTGGCCTCCGATCGCTTGCAGATGCCTGGCTGTACTGGGCCATCCGAACGGGGTGACTTCCACAGGAAGCGGCATGGAGGTACCCAGAACCGGGACGCATTTGGTGTGATCCACCAGCACAATCAATGTGCGCGCGGCGGCAGCCACGATTTTTTCCCGCAACAGGGCTCCCCCGCCCCCCTTGATCGCGTGCAGGTGAGGGTCCAGTTCATCGGCTCCGTCAATGGCCACGTCCAGTGTCCATGCGTCGTCTTCCGGGAGAAGTGGAATCTGTAACTGCCTGGCCAGCGTGGCCGTGTCATGCGAGGTGGGAACGCCGTGCACGCGAAGCCCGTCTTTCACACGCCTGCCGAGAGCCAGAAGAAAATATCGCACGGTGGAACCAGTCCCCAGACCCACACGCGCGCCGTCGCGGATCCAGTCCGCGGCAGCCTCGCCCGCCGCGCGTTTGCCGGCTTCTTGAGGCGTGTCAGCCTGGGAAGTATGACGAGGTGTGGAAGGCGTCATGGACGGCTTACGCAGACAGACTCCGGCTTGCGGCCACGGATGCTGCACCCAGCAGGGCGGCTTTGTCGTTCATGATCACGGCAACCGGGATGGAGGAAAGTAAACGTTTATAGCGGCCTTTGGCTGCAAACAGTTGCACAAAGTTGGGATTGTGAATTTTCGCGATAATCTGCGGCGTGATGCCGCCACCGAGATACACGCCCCCACGTGCCAGTACCTTCAGGGCGCAATTTCCGGCTTCCGCGGCCAGAATGGAAACGAACAGATCCAACGCCTGCACGCAGATGTCGGGCTTGCCGGCGAGGCCGGCTTCCGCGATGAGGGCCGGCGGGTCGCCGGTGGGAAGACGTTCGGCAAACCATGTGGGCTCGTTTTTTCTGGTATCACGGAGGAATTCGTAGATGGCATGGAGCCCTCTGCCGGATAACACCCGGTCAAAACTCACGTGCAGAAAACTCGTGCGAAGGTATCGCAGGAGGTCAATGGCCAGGTCGCTCGTCGGTGCAAAGCTGGCATGGCCGCCTTCCGAGGGCATGGCATGATACCGCTCGCCGTCCCAGTAGAGCATGGCTTCTCCCAGGCCGGTTCCAGGTGCGATGAGAACCTTGGTGCCCGTTTCCTGCGGTTCGCCCTGGATCATGTCAATTTCCTCGGGTTTCAGAACCAGCACGCCGTGGGCTGCGGCTTCCACATCATTGATCACATGGACACAGGGGGTGTTCAGCGTCTTCGTCAGGGCGTGACCATCAATCGTCCACGGGAGATTCGTGGCGCGACAGCGGTTGTCAACGACAGGGCCGGCCACACCGAAACAGGCCGCCCGAAGGGGCCTGGAGGGGGCAGTGCCGTGGTCGGTCTCAGTGTCGTGGGGCGTCCCGCCGGTCTCGTCGGATGCGTCTCCGGTGTCGTTGTCCGCCGTCGCCTGTAAAAATTCTTCGAGGATTTCTTCGAGCGAGTCGAAATCCGCATTCCAGAACTTCTCCTCGCGAATGGGTTCCACCCTCGTCTCGTGCCAGTCAAACAGGCCAAGATAGGTTTTGGTTCCGCCAATGTCTCCAGCTAAAATCATGATAGTCCTTTCAGCCAACCCATGTTGTGTCCAGGTCGTGCTCTGGTTGCATCACCAATCCGGCCAGATGGCGGGGCGATGTCCATGACAGATCGAATGTGTGCGGGGGAGTGGTGCCATGGCGATACGTTGCGCGTGAAAACTTTCCTGAATTGCGTGTCAGACGGCCTGATGAACGGATAGGTCATGCCAACGGGCTCGCTCCACCGTGCTGGAACATGTCGCACGACAGCCGAAATCCAGCAAAAACATTACGGGTCAGGTTGGGTGGGTTGCATGGAACCCGGCAGCCGATGGTCGTCATGACTTGACGCACTCTGTATGCCACTGCGGCAGGGAGACAGGGTGGATAAAGAGACATCCGTCCGGAAAATTTTCGAGCAGACTGTTCAACCTCCCTTCATGCTTTGAATACATCGAGCGGAAGACGTAGCCCGGCCAACGGTGTATGCCCCGCATCCGTGTATGAGCCGTGTGAGACGTGTTGATTGTTTTGCAGGACAGCGCCAAGGCTGTTGGCAGCCCGATTTCAACGAACACATTGCGTGCAGCCAGTGCTTCGCAATAGAGGGTAAATTCCCTGATGGTCTTACGGGGAACGACCACCATCCCCGAAAAACCTCCCACAAGCGGGTAAGCCAGCGTTCTTTCCCCGGCAGGCCATTGCACCAGGCGTGTCAACCGTCGAAGCACGATTTGCAACCACCACAGCCGCAACACGAACTTCTGGAGGAAAGAATCTGCAGGGTGCACGTAGTAACCATGAGCCAACAGGAGCCAGTCAAACGATACGGGCTTGACTGCCAACCCGTGCGCAGAGAATTTTTCCAATGCTTCTTCGTAAGGGGGGAGGGAGTCAACTCGTCCTTTGAAAGAATAGGCTTCCGGGGTATGTTCCCAGTCCAGTCGCTGGTGCAGCGCATAGAAGTCCGGCAAAAACGCGGTGTCTTCCTCATCCAACTGCAAGCATTCCCGGACATTGCCTTCACTGAGGGCTGGGTTCAAAATCAACTCGTCACGGATGAAGAGATAGTGTGTGTATTCCTCCCGGAAATAATGCCGCAAGCCCTGTGCGATGTATCCCTGAAAGCAGGAAGGCTTGCCATGAACCGGGATAACATTGGGCCCGACCTCATGTGCCAATGGTGCAAAGCCGGGCACCACGGGCACCAGATGATACATGTGAGAAAATCGCTCCCCGTATATTTTTTCCTGAACCGGGATCTTGTCGACGTGATGTTGATGATAATCATACACAATGATCAACGCCACTCTCCCGTTCATCGATGTCCTCCTCCTCAAAGGTGAGATATCATAACACGGCCAGGGTGAACGCCGGCACCTCCGCCGATGGCTGCATGGTGATGGATACCACCGACGGCGGGCCGGGGGTCGAGATGGCAACATGAATGGTGTCGTAGATGTCCTGACCTGTCCCGCCGTCATGCTTCATTGCGCGGCGCATCCCGGCGGCAACCTCCTTGCCGCGCAAGGTCAGGACGTTGAAGCAGGTATTGTCCGGCGACGTCGAACCCTGGTCGGAGAGTGGATTGTGGCCAGCGTTGTCGGAGTGCTCACTTCCACTGCGACAGTTTAACGGGGTGTATGTAAAGACACCCGTCTGGAAAATTCCCAAGCAGACTGCTCAACATCCCGTCATCATACTGTGAGCGTACCGATTGCCATGTTTTACCCGGCCAACGGTATCTGCCTTGCATCCGAATAGTTTGATGCGTATTGATTTTTTTGCAGGACAGAACCATCGCCGTCGGCAACGCGGTGGCCACGAACAAATTGAGTGCAGCAAAGGCTTCGCAATAACGGCACACGTCCTTTATGTTTCCTGCGGGGACGACCACGATGTCCGAATAACCGCCCACAAGCGGGTAGGCCAGCCTTCTTTTGCCGGCTGGCCATGTCAACGAGCATACCAACCGTCGAAGCACCGTTTTCAACCACAAAAGCAGCAAGGCGATTTTTTGGGAGAAGGAATCTGCAGGGTGAACATAGTAACCCCAGGCTAACAGGAGCCAGTAAAGCGACACGGGCCTGATTGCCAGCCCGTGCGCCAAGAATTTTTCCAGTGCTTCCTCGTAAGGGGGGAGAGGGGCGACTTGTCCTTTGAAAGCATAGGCTTCCGCGGTATAGATCCACTCCAGTCTCTGGTGCAGTGTATAGAAGTCTGACAAAAAAGCGGTGTCTTCCTCATCCAGCTCCAGGTATTCCCGAAAATTCTCTTCATTGAGACCCGGATTCAAAAGCAAATCGTCATGGATAAAGAGATAGTGCGTGTATTCCTCCCGGAAATAATGCCGCAAGCCCTGTGCGATGTATCCCTGAAAGCAATACGACCTGCCATGAACCGGGATAACATTGGATCCGACCTCATGTGCCAGTGGTGCAAAGCCTGGCATCACGGGTACCAGATGATAAATATGCGAAAAGCCCCCCCCGTATATTTTCTCCAGAGCTGGAATATTGCCGGCATGTTGATGATGATTATAAATAATGATCAATGCCACCTTCCCGCTCACGATGTCATTCTCCTCAACTCAAACCGGACGGCACCTCATCGAAGCGGGCACGGGGAACCCATTCGAAGTGCGGCCCCTGTGAATGGCCGTATCGTTTCACTGCACGGTGCCAACCCGGTGGAGCATCGGGCGGCCTTTGAGCGGGGTGCTTTTCAGGGATTTGCAACCTACTTCTTTGACAGAGTAGAAACAGCCCCGCCAAGAGGAGGTGAAAGCGTGTAGCGAGGTTTGGTATCCACTCCCAGTTTCTCCAGTTTTTTCGCCAGTTCACGATACTGGGTCACAACGGATTTGGACACCTGAGGATTGCTCTTCAGCACCATATCAGGAGTTTGGTGTCTTTTGCTGACCTTGGTCGGCGTCATGAGAAATACCTCTCTGTATGGATAAAATATACCCGGTTTTGCCTGTGCAGATAATCCATCAAAAGGCTGAAGTAATCCCGGATGGCTTCAGCCAACGGTTGATTTTCCGAGTAGTCTTCAATCTGCAACTTCAATTCCTTTCTCAACGTCTCAATCCCAATTCCGCGTCCGTGAGAGTGCCACCTTTCAGGATCATTTAAGATATGAGCAATGGCCTTCGCTCTTGTTTGTTTCGTCCTTTCGGTAACCCGTTTTTTGCTGGTCTCCGTCTTTTTCCAGTTTTTAAATTTATACTGTGACAACCATTTGATGAGAAGTTCCACTGAAAGTTCACGTGCCTGTTCAAACTGGTATAACTCACCGACGTCCAGTTGTCGTAACATAGCATACTCCGCCGTCGTTAAACTACCCTCCGCGGCCTTCTGGTTTAACTTTTCATACTGTTTCAGGTAGGACAATGCCGGGACCAGTTTCTCGTCTTTCTCAATTTGCGGGTCAATAGGCCCGAGACGTGAAAAGTAGTCCATCATGATTCGGTCAGCACTTAATGCCAAAACCGTTCCCGCTGACATGGCTTGATCCGGCACAATCGCGATCACTTCTTCATAGAAATTTCGGATGACATCCACCATTCTTTCCACAACCTCAACCACACCGCCCGGAGTTTGCAGAATGATCGCCAGTTTTCTGTTCTTGTTACGGTTCATTTCGATGGCATCTCTGACTTCAGTGTCAATACCCGACATGAGGGGACTCACCACTGATATCGTGTCGGCATCATCCAGGTGTTCCCTGAGGCGGACCATACGAGTGTTCAGTTGACCTTTGATGTATTCGTCAAGCGGGCCCATCTGTCCTTTCTTCTTTCCACGGCCAGTTAAACGGGCTGAGGGAGAATGGTCATACGGTATCAGGGACTTGTCTCGAGGACTTCCTCACCCAGCATATCAACGATTTTCACGGCGACGGTGGCCCCGGCACGGGGAAGAGTCAGCACATAGGTGCCTTCGATAAAATCGGTTTTCTTCTTCGGCAGGTCGCTTTCCACGATCTTGAAATGCTCCCCGTCGTAATCGGTGTCGATCAGCACGCAGTCAATCTGTGCCCGGAAGTCATCAATCTGTTCATCAAACAGCGTGCGGTCAATGTCTAATCGGGCAAGGATTGTGGGGCTGATGTAGTGTGCAATTGTGACCGTTGCCTGTTTGGCTTTTTTCGTAATGGTCACTTCCGCCTGCGCGGGCTGGGCTGTCATCATGCCGTCCTGCTGAATATCACGGACGGTGATGGCATTGATCGGGTTTTTCTCGCTGGCAAGGTCGGCAATGATTCCCGTTTCCGAACCGTTGCAGAACACCGTGATCGCGCGTGTCTCATCTGGCCGGTTGCTGGAAATTTCATCTTTGATAATCTGAATATCCAATCGGGTCAGCGGCTTGTTCAAGTCAACGATCTTTGCCAGTTGATCGCCGACCGTCCCGTCAAAGAATCCATCCTTGCGGTCTGTCCGAATGCCGTATCTGGAGCGAATGATGTTCTGAAGTTCGGCCTGCCTGGCGTAGTCGTAGTTATTGACGCGGTAATGGATAAAGCCTCTGTCCTTCGTTTCGAGTAAGTCACCGTTCTGTTCTGCCATGACGCCTTGCAGTCGTTTGATGGTCGTTTGGATCGCGCCCCTGTTGAGATCGGCGGCAATCCAGCGGCGGCCCAGTTTTTCGGCCACGGCAGCGGTGGTGCCGGAACCGCAGAAGCAGTCAAGAATGATGGAATCGTCTTCGCTTCCATAATCGACAATTCGTTCAATGAGTTCAGATTTTTTTTGTGTCGGATAGCCAGTATGCTCGCCGACAGCAATACTCCTTCCAATATCCGTCCAAACATCATCCAGTTTTTTATCGGAATAGTCCTTGTAAATTTTCTCGCCTTTTTCATCGAGAATATCAACCGTTCTACCAGCTACTTTCTTTCTCATGGCTCGTCGAGTCGTCTGCGGTTTTGCGACTCGGATTTCATTCCCAATAAAATGTTCACCTTTGGAATAATGAAGAATCGTATCGTGGTTTTTGTCCATAGCCTTGCCGCCGGTGGCAAACTTATCGTGGTAACACCAGATAATCTCATTTCTGAAATTTTCCGCCCCGAACACCTCGTCCAGCAGAAATCGTAAATGATGGTTTTTATGCCAGTCACAATGAAGATAAATACTGCCCCTGTCGCCCAACAATTCTCGCATTAAGACCAGACGTTCATACATGAATTGCAAATAATTATCATTGGCCCAGATGTCTTCGTATTGTGCGTGCTCTATGATGGAGTGTTCTGCTCCGGCAACATTGCCGTTGCCATTGCCGTTTCCATTCACCCCGCGCAGTTTCACCCGGCGCACATAATCTGCGCCACTGTCAAACGGTGGATCAATGTAAATTAAATCGATCCTGCCGCGGAACCCGGCAATCAACAGGGAAGAGAGAATTTCCTTGTTATCGCCGTGGAACAGCAGGTTGTACCCGTTTTTCCTGAATTCCCTGTAGGACGGCTCTGCAGGCGGATTTTGAACGCCAACGGACTCGCTCAACTGGGCCGGGAAATGCCGCACCACATCCAGCGGCTTCTTGCCAACCCAGTGGAGCATCGGGCGGCCTTTGATCGGGGTGATTTTCAGGGGTTTATTTTTCATTTAATCATGAAAGACGCAACAATCAAAGTTAAAGAAAGAACAAAGAACCCTGCGGGCAGGAACGTTTCAACAACCGTGAGTTTCCAGTAGCGGCTTTGGTTTTTTCCTTCTTCCAGGATTTCCCATTCGCGCTGAAAGAAGGGATAAGCAAGTTTTTTTTCCAACTCATGCAATGCATCAAATTTCCCCGTATTAAGCTGGCGATAGGAGCGTATAACAATAAACCACGATACGGAAAGTAAGACTCCTGTAATACCACCCACCGTCGAAATAAACCCAACAGGAATCCCTTCCGCCCCATATCTGAGAAAAGCAGCGAGTGAAATTAAAACTCCTGTAAGAATGATCACATATAGCCGATTCACCCCCTCTCGTCTCTGGCTTACTCTATCTGCAAGTTCGGCATGGAGTTTGTATATTTCCAGCAGTTCTTGTTTGTCTGCATCCATTGTCACGCAGGTTTCCCTCATTGCATCAACAATACTGTCTGTGTTCCAACCAGCAATTTTGTTGGCATTGTTTTTGACAATTCTGGAAGTTTTTCCTTTTTGCACTCATTGACGTCTATCTTTTTCCGTGCGCGATGTAGTCAAGGATTACACACGTTTGGATAATTCGATGGATACGAATATCTGCAGTTTGGCTCTGACAATCCACAAGACTTATATTTTCTCCATATTTGAAATCAGCTGGTTGTGGTTCAGGAGAGTCGTTGATTGAAATATTCTGTGCATACAGATAAAGCCGCCCTCCTGGATCTAAGATTGGGTTCAGTCTGCCATCTTCATCTATGCCGGGAATATATCCCGTGCCATCGCGAAATATTATGGAACCGATGCCCGTTTTCTTTTTCAGATTTACTTTGCAATCCCTGTCGCATTGAAAATCATCAATAATGCAAGCAGGAAAATCCTTGTGTGCCACGAAAATTGTGTACAAATCGGCCGTGCTTCCATCATGTGCAAAAGTCGCCTCTCCATTTTTATTCGACTTGGTAGAGCGATGTGTTCCGTTTTGGTGGATAAGATAGACATCAGCCTCCGATATTGGATTTCCTGGTTCATCTTTGATTGTCAAAGTAACTTCAGATTCCTGCTTTCGAGGAACTTGGATTTTTGATGCTTCGGTTGGAGTGTCGTGGCCCAGGTAGATTCCTTTTTCCGTCATTTTGCGGATAATCATCTCAGCAAAGTCTTCAGGGGGCTTATCTGTGAGATCAATGTATTTGACAAGGTCAGACAGCCCCGGAAGTTCAGCGGAGTCAAACCGAGCCGGCAGGATATATTCTTGTTCTTGGTTGATTGCATTGGATCGCGCGTACTGGAATTCCATTCTGGGAAACTTCTTCTTGACATATTCCTGGGAAATAAAAATCACAGCAAAATAAGCCTGTTCTTTTTGGAAAATCCTCTCTAGTACTTCATCAAGGTTCTTACCCCAAAGCGTGCTTTCCTCATCTTGGTCATAAAAACACCGCACATTGCGAGTTTTCAAGAACTCGGCGACCTTGTCGACGTAATCTCTTTGTTCGCTCGCGTAAGACAGAGCAACATGGTAGCGTTTCCCGCTCATGTCGGGCCTTTTATCCACGCAGTCACAGGAGAGATATCCTCCACCGTGCCTGCCGATGAATAAACGATGTGGTACGCAAACCTGTCCGGTTGTATGTTCTGAAGTCTCTCAACCGCTTTTCGCTTGGCTTCCACCGTGCTGTTACCTTTTTCATTCGTTGCCTTCACCTCGACAATACAAAACTCGCCTGTCTTCTTCACCATGACAAAATCAGGGAAGTAAGGATGATACCGCCTGTCTTCGCCCAGATACTCAAAATGAAAGTCGGTCTTGTTCGGGTCGGTCAGCCCGCCCGTGAACAAAAACGCTTCGACTTCACAGGGCTCTGTCCTGAGCAGGGACAAAACCTGCCGGAACAGTGCGCGTTCAGGACCGCTGTCAAAATTGTAAGGGGTGTAGTGAAAACTCAAGTCGTGTGCGTCGTCATAGTTGTCACGACTGGCGAACAGTCCATGGTCCTGCATGCGTTCATAAGACCGTTTCAGCAGACGTAAACGGTGAACATACCGGTTGTGCTCATCCTTCTCGAACAGATCCTCCCCATTCTCGTCCTGAACCCGAATCAGTGCCATCACCTCTTTGATGGTTTCTTCAATGGTCGTGTAGTTCGCCTGCTGGTTCTCCACCTGCTGACACAGCCCGTACAAATGGCTGTCCGGCAGTTCTCCCTTCGGGTACAGGACGTTGAGTTGTTTCAGAACCTGCAGAACGGGC
>RKSG01000026.1 GCA_007570995.1 Nitrospirales bacterium | reverse complement strand
GTGGCGGGGTCCCGTGACCCGCCACCCGTTTAAGCTTCCACTCGGGCATAGGGTGCGACGTGTTCGGCGGATGGTTCCCGTTCAGCGTCACCATCTTCAGATTCCACTGGGGCAGGGTAGTCACCGGCCTCGGGAGTGGGTTCATTCTCACCGGCACCATCTTCAGATTCCATTGGGGCAGGGGAGTCACCGGCCTCGGCAGTGGGTTCACTCTCACCGGCACCATCCTCAGGGTCCGCGGCGGCGGGGGAGTCACCGGCCGCGACAGTGGGAGATCCCTCAAGAAGAGATTCAAGCCTGTTGATCTGCAACGTGGCTTCACCCACAAGGGGTGAATTCGCGTAGGATTCTATTAATTTGTTGTAGTGGGCGAGTGCCTGATCGGTGTGGTTTGCAAATTCCTCAAGTTTGGCGAGTTCAAACGTCACCTGATCCTGGTTGAGCGCTCCCTGTAATTGCAGCACCTGCTCGTAGGCCTGGATGCCCTTCTCGTACTCATTGTTCGCCAGGTAGGTTGCCCCAAGTCGCTGATAAACCACGCCGATCAGTGAGACATCGCCCCCTTGTTCGATAACATGCTGATAGGCTTCAATGGCTCCGGCGTAATCCTGTTGTTCAGCCAGCACATTCCCCAGAAGATACCCGGCCAGTGGGGCACTGGGAGTGTTGGGAAACTCCTCGATGACCTGGCGATATAAACGCTCGGCGGTTTCCAGTTTTTCTTGTGTGATGCTGCCATCGAAGGCTCTGTCCAGGTAGGCGTGGGTCGCTTCATCCTCGAGTGCTGCGGCCTCTTGTGCGCGCTGGCTCTGGAACCAGAGCATGGCCCCGGCCACAACCGCCACCAGGGCCGCGACCAGAATGCCGGCTATGATCGCTCTGCGATATCGTTCAGCGAAGAGCCACGCCCGTTCGCTTCGGGACAGAAACTGGATATTTTCGGTAATGCCGCGTCTGCTGATGTGTCTGATTCTGTAACGCACTGTCCAACCTCAGTGTTCATGCCTGTACCACTTGTCTGACGTGAGCTAAGGCGTCTACCGTTATTAGGTCGCCCTTGTCAAATGTGAGCCGTATCCCACATTGGACACGCGACACTCATACCTGTCAATGCGGTTGACACGAACCCTGCGGCTGATATAATGAAAAACCTTCAGCTTCTGAATGCATGGGCGGATAGCTCAGTTGGGAGAGCGTTGCCCTTACAAGGCAGAGGTCGCAGGTTCGATCCCTGTTCCGCCTACCATATGCGTAGTCCTCCCTGGGACCGGGTGTGGGGTGTCGAACGTGAGGCTCGGAAGGACAGGGGGGCTGTCGACAAAGGGTTCGATTCGACGTCAGAGTGGATGTATGGGGCCGTCGCCCAGCCAGGTCAGGGCGCCAGACTGTCAATCTGGAGGTCGCGGGTTCAAATCCCGTCGGCCCCGCCATTTCCTTCTTCAGTGTTGGCCATTCCACATTTTCGTGTAATCCGTTGCGTGCTCATTGTGGGGCATTGCGTCGGACCCCCTGTGGCCTATGTTTGCACGTGACCCGCTGCAACTCCTGAATTCTCTGGGGCTCACCTCCCTCATTGTGTTAGCCATCCTGCTTGGATTTTCCATCATTTCATGGGGTATTATCCTGTCCAAGTGGCGACTGTTGCACTTGGCCAAAAACGAGGATCGTCGTTTCCTGGATGCCTATCATGAAAAGGTCGCATCCGGCGAACACGATCTGCGGGGCTTGCAGCGCCTGGCTAGAACATTGCCACACAGTCCCAGCGGTGCGGTCCTGCTCGGGATTGCGGGTCGTGTGAGCCGGCTGGTGGGTGACGATGACAGCGACGTTGCACGGACGGGCCGAACAGCGGGTCACTGGCCAGACAGGGACTATGTGGAAAACGTCATCCGCTGTCTGGTGCACAATCAAATCATCCGGCAGGAAGCGTATCTGCCCTTTCTGGCCACCACGGGCAATCTTGCTCCCTTCATTGGGTTACTGGGAACGGTCGTGGGGATAATCAACGCCTTTCAGCAGATTGGCCTGCAAGGCACGGCCAATATCGCCGCGGTGGCCCCCGGTGTTTCTGAAGCCCTCATTGCGACCGCCGCCGGGCTGTTTGCGGCGATTCCCGCTGTCATCGGGTATAACTATTATCTCGCCATAATCCGCAGGATCGCGTTTAATATGGATGCCTTTGGTGTGGAATTGCTGAATGGCCTCGACGAGATGATCCCGGGGGACACGAGGTTGAAACGTCCCCGGTGATGCCCGACTCTCACCATCGTCGGTTTCTTGCAGAAATCAACGTGGTGCCCCTTGTTGACGTGGTGCTTGTTCTGCTGGTGATCTTTATGGTCACGGCTCCGATGTTGTATCGGGGGATTGATATTGCACTCCCGCGTTCGCAATCGAATACCATCGAACCGGAGGATCGCCTGGTGATTACGGTTGATCCTGAGGGGCGCATTTTCCTTAAGGGGAATCGCATGACGTCGTTCCATTTACGGGAACGGTTGCGGCGTGCCAGTGCCCGGAACCCGGCCGTGTCCGTGTATCTTCGTGCCGACCGTCGGGTGCCCTACGGGCAGATTGTCCAGGTCATGGATATCGTCAAAGGCGTAGGGATTGAACGGTTGGGCATGGTCACAGATCCCCCGGGGCTCATGGGTGAAAAGACACAGCCTGATCCTCGGTAACAGTCGACTGTCACGATGTCATCAACGGTGCCTTTCAATCAGTGGGTCTTCCCTTCGTTGGGCTCTGCCGGGCCAGTTGATCCACGGCTCACGTGGCCGCTCGCCGGTTCGTTGGTCCTGCACGTGGTGATGATGTCCGCCGCGATCATGAGCGTGCGCTTTCTGCCGGCGGTCGAATCGCCAGAACGGTCTTACCATGTCACGCTGGTCACCCTGCCTCAACGCCGATCCGCCCACAAGCCTGCCAGCCATGCTGACAGGTCCCTCACGCCGGCCACCCCACCTGCACGCCGGCCTGCGCACGTGGCTACGCCTCAACCGTCGGTTCACAAGCATGCCCCTGGCCCCCTGGTCAAACCCAGGGGCATGCTTGAACAGGGGACGGAGAAGGTTGTCGGGGCCACGGCGCCACCCAGCCCATCCAAGCCCTCCCCTGTTCAAACCCAGGGGCATGCTTTCAGCCGTGCCGCCATACCCCTCAAAGTCCCTCAACCGGCTGCCGAGGAACCGGTTTTTCAGAAACAGGAGCTGCCCGTCCGCCGTGCAACGGAAGCAAGCCCGGCAGCGGGGTCGCTGTCTCGGGTGATTGATTCTGTCCGGATCCCTCAGATCAAGAAGTCTCGACCAGCCAACAGGGCGTCACGGGCAGCTCCACAGGCTCCCGAATCTGTGCCGCGCAGCCCGGCTCCCAAGGTTCAGGAACGGA
>RKSG01000096.1 GCA_007570995.1 Nitrospirales bacterium | reverse complement strand
AAGACAAAAAAGCCATACGAGAGGAGCTGAGTACTTGGTTTGGCATCAACGAAAAAAGTCTTTTCAATGATCTCCCCGGTTTCGCAACATTAAATGACGTAATCCACAGAACAACTCCAAAAGCCTGGGTTGATTATCTCAGATCAGGTAACTTATATTACCAGCAAGGGGAAGGAGAAAAGGCTATTGAGCAGTATGACAAGAGCATCAAAAAAACTGCACCCTGAATACGCCACGGTCTACCACAACAGGGGAGCTGCCAAAGCACAACTTGGCCGATTCGAAGAAGCCCTTCCAGACTTCGATCAGGCCATCTCCCTCAACCCCCTATACGCCACGGCCTACCACAACAGAGGGTATGCCAAGATAGTACTTGGCCGATTCAAAGACGCCCTTCCAGACTTCGATCAGGCCATCGCCCTCGACCCCCAAGACGCCACGGCCTACAACAACCGAGGGACTGTCAAGATAGACCTTGGACGTTCCAAAGAAGCCCTTCCAGACCTCACCCAGGCTATCAAGCTGAACCCCGAAGACGCCACGGCCTACTACAACAGAGGGCAGGCCAAGGTAAAACTTGGCCGATTCAAAGACGCCCTTCCAGATTTCTCTAAGGCTATCGATCTGAACCCCCAAGACGCCATGGCCTACTACAACAGAGGGCAGGCCAAGGTAAAACTTGGCCGACTCGAAGAAGCCATTCTAGATTTCTCTAAGGCTATCGAGTTGAACCCTCAACACGCCACGGCCTACAACAACAGAGGGAACGCCAAGTTAGAACTGGACCGCCCCGCAGAAGCCCTTCCGGACTTCTCGAAGGCTATCGAGTTGAACTCCCAAGACGCCACGGCCTACTACAACAGAGGGAATGCCAAGATAGCCCTTGGCCACCCCGAAGAAGCCCTTCTAGATTTCTCTAAGGCTATCGCTCTGAACCCCCAAGACGCCAGGGTCTACTACTCCAGATATCGTGCACATGAGACCTTAGGCGACACCATTGCAGCACGTACCGACCTCAACAAGGCCTTGGATTTGGCCACAAAGCAGGATGACAAAGAGCTTGCCAAACGCATCCAGGAAGCCTTGAAACAACTCCCACCCATCACCTGAAAGCTCCCCTGCTACTCTCATCTGTCCCGTGCTCTGCTCACCCAGACGTTCAGCACACTGGCAACCGATACACACATCACGACACGGTTTTCACCCCCATCCTTAGCCAGTTACGTGTAAATTTCCGCTCACCGGTTTTTCGTGAGCGCGCCGTTGGGGACCAGAGCGGCCAGGTCGCGTGTCGCCGCCGGGCGGGTGGCACGGGTGATGCGGAGACAGTTTTCGTCGCGAAGCCCATCGACGAAATCATCCGGGCCTTCGCCATCAGGAATTCTGACTGTCGCCTTCCAGGCTTTTTTTTCGCTGTTTCCAGTCAAGGACGATCCAGCATCTTCAACCCAGGGACAGGGCTTCTGTGCAGCTTTGCTCCCTCTCCCCTTGGGAGAGGGCCGGGGTGAGGGGCAGTTCAAGCCAAGGGCAGGCTACTGTTCCCGTTGCGCCTCCTGGTCACGCTGCCCGGCAAGTCGTTGGCCCCGTGCCATTCTTGGATTCCTGGATTCCTGCGTCCGCAGGAATGACAGATCAAGGGCCTGGCCAGGTTCTGGATGAGGAGACGGAGGCAGCCCCCCAGTTCAAGTCAAGGGCAGGCCACTGTTCCCGTTGCTCCTCCTGATCACGCTGCACGGCAAGTCGTTGGCCCCGTGGCATTCCCGGATTCCTGGATTCCTGCGTCCGCAGGAATGACAGATCAAGGGCCTGGCCAGGTTCTGGATAAGGAGACGGAGGCAGCCACCCAGTTCAAGCCAAGGGCAGGCCACTGTTCCCGTTGCTCCTCCTGATCACGCTGCCCGGCGGGTCGTTGGCCCCGTGGCCTTCTTGGATTCCTGGATTCCTGCGTCCGCAGGAATGACAGAGGCAGGCCTCCCGCAGAAATGACAGCTTCAAGCCCCCGGCCGCACTCCAGACCAAGAGAGCACTACCAGCCACCCTTGCGTCCTTCGTTTCGCACACTGTCGGGATGAGAGAGAAAAGAAAAGAAGAGAAAAGAAAGAAAACGCTACGGCCGCCTGACTCCGCAGGCTTGCGCCACGCCGTCACGATACTGATGCCACATCGCCAACCCCTTCTCCAGTTGTTCCAGAACCAGAGACTGAGTCCCAGAGCCTACCGCCTCTTCCACAATCAGATTATAGACAGCAGAGCGGTTGCAGGGTTCAACCATCTCCCTGGCACGCACGAGATCCATGTGCTCCGAATGAAGCCCATGGTACATGACCAACGGATGCTTTCTGACAAGCTCCTCACTCTCCGCCGAGGATCGTGGCCGCTTGCTCCCAAAGACGTCCTCCCGGTCATTCGCCGAGCCGCCCACCAACACGGTGAGCACCGCCGCACCCGCAATCCATTCCTTCTGCGCACAGACCGCATCAAGCCACTCCCGATACGCATAACTCCTCGATAACAACTCCACGTCACGAAACTCCGCCCGCTGATACCCTAACCCCATCATCATCTGCAGAAACAATTCCTGGTGCGGCTTGCCAAGCGACAACCCGCCAGTCTCTTCTTCGTAAATCGTCGTGGCTAAATGGCGACGAACACACCAGGGAGGATTTTTCCCGATAATCCTGGCCAGCAGCACCGAAAAATCCCGGATGTAGACGGCATAGTCCTGACGGAAGTAAACGTTGAGCTGTGTCTTGGTGGCCAGACTGCCATTGAAGTAGGGCATGGACCAATGCTGTTTGCGACCGAGGATTTCCAACATGCGTTCGCGCAATTGTGTGGCCGACAGTTTCCAGATCATGGCACGGGCAAGACGGACAGAGACAGTTGGCGTTGCTTCCTGCTACAACGAGGGATGAAAACCTCTGCGCAAAATCGGGACACGGGGGAACAGGACAGGGATTGTTGCGTTCTTCGTTCCGGTCACTCTACAATGGCTCGCACCTGCACGAACACCCTTCACCATACCATTAAACACGGGAAAAACAACATGGCTTTTGATCCGGTCACAATGGCTAATCCTGACGACATTCTGACATTCCTGTCCCATGTGGCCTTGCGCGGAAAGGGAGTCACGACGGACAGTCTGATGGATTATGTGCTGGACCAGGGCTTCACAGAACCGACCTATCTGAACGCCAAGGGAGAGGATCCGGAGGCGTTTTTCAAGGGCCAGCCGGGCGCCTGGGCCGTGTATCAGATTCGCGAGTGGAAACGGGTGCTCGTGGTGAGTGGCGGGGATTACCGGGAGCGCCGGGTGCAGATTACCGAAACCCCGTAGCCCGCCCGATGATCGCCCGGCGACCCCGGGCACCGCGCCGCCTAGTACCACCCTCCCACCAGAATGCCTTCCTCAAAATACAGATAGCGGTGTTTGACGGAGCCGGCCTCAATCCAGTCTTCATAGACCCATTCTTCGCGGCGCACGCCCCGGTCGGTGTAGGTGACATTCATCTGGTACGGTGATCCCCAGGCCTGCATGGCCTGTTCCCGCGTCATGCCGACGATGACGTCCTTGTCCTGAATGTGCTGTTCAAAGGTCGGATCCAACCATCCCGGCACGAGTCCCCAAGCCAGTACGCCGACGGCAGAGAGGCCCAGAAACACGGAAAGGAGCAGCCGGACCGGTCGCCGGCACGGGATGGAGAGCGGGGGATCGGGTGTGGTGGTGTCGGGAGCGGATGGCTCGTCGGCAGGTTGGGGCAACGAAGTGGGTAAAGCATGCCCCTGGTGCTCCGTGCAACCAGGGGAGTCTTGCGGCATCGTGGTCATTGCCGGCAGTCTACCAACCATGCACGAACAGGGTCAAAGCATGCCCCTGGTGCCCCGGGCGACCAGGGGAAGGAACAGCCATGTTTGTTGAAGTTGAAGAGAACCCGAACTGCGAGGCATCGGGCTTTTTCCGTTTCAGAGAACTGGGCCCGGCGCGACGGCTTCGGCAGGTGAGGAGCTATGAACATTCTTCACGGGGGGAATGGTGTGACATCGTGGGGTGGAGCGATGCCGACCACCAGCCGGTCTGCCCGGCCATGGTGCAACCGGTGGAGGAATCGGGACGCGGAACGGCTTATGTGGTATTCGGCGACGTGTGGGGGGTGCGCCTGAAGCGGGCGGGGGTTCAGGAGGAGTGGAGCCTGGCCAGTCCGCACCAGTGGGGCGAAGCCTATCTGCTCCTGACGGATTCACATGATCTTCGTCTGGAAGAAGCTGACTGAGCAGTCACCATACCGCGCCGCGTGCCGGGCACGGGTGCGCTTATTCGGCATATTCCGGGAGAGGAATGGGTCTCCTGTTGGTGGGAGGCGTGGGATCGCGTCGGGCGAATTCCGGGGAGTAGGGATTCATCATGGGTTCGTGGGTATGGCGGCCGATTTTGTGAATGCGGGGGAGGCTCTGGACGGTAAATTCCAGCCGGTCAATGGGGGCCTCCACGGTCAGATAGTCGGGCAGCCCGTTCAGGGAGAACAACTGATAGGCCAGTGACCATTCCCAGTCTGCCTTGGTCATTTCTTCCACGACGAGTTCGGCATCTTGGGACGACGGGCCTTTGAACAGCAGGACCCAGAGGTTGGATCGAAACGCCGGGGCATCCAGCTCGGTCGAAGGGCTGAATTCGTTGACCAGCCCGGGTATGGCCTTTATGGGGACCTGGGGGGTGAATTCGACCTCGACCCGCCGGACGTACAGGGTCGGGAAGTCGCTTACCTCGCGACGATCTGGGATATAGACAAAGGCGTAGCGTACCTGAATGCCGTCGCGTGAGTAGGTGTACACATCCTCGCCGTTTTCGGGAGACACGAGTTTGCTGAAATACTTTTCCCAGTCCTTGGGTGAATAATAGCTGAACACGCGCAGGGCGGCTTTTCGGGAGCGGATTGCGTGGGGAATGCCGAATTTTTCGTGGACTTCCTGTTGCGTCAGTCCAAGGATGCCGTCTTCAAAAAACGGGGTCGCGTGCAGGGGGGTGGATGGAAGGACGACACACAGAGCGACAACGAGGAGCCATTTCAGCATGCCCCTGGCGCCCCGGGCGACCAGGGGTTGGGGATGCGTTGTGTGTTGCATGGGCATGAAGCCGTCTCGCGTGAGCTGAGTTGGTGCATCCTATTCCCTGCCTCAAGGGAGCGTCAAGCGTACCGCCGTCGTTCCTGCGAAAGCCTGCCCCTGGCTTTGACCAGGGGCAGGAATCCGCTTACAG
Organism: Nitrospirales bacterium; assembly: GCA_007570995.1. Lineage (GTDB taxonomy): Bacteria > Nitrospirota > Nitrospiria > Nitrospirales > UBA8639 > Bin75. The sequence goes on along the minus strand of RKSG01000096.1, from coordinate 21,649 downwards.
GAAGAACCAGACCAGATTGAGTGACAATTCGACGTCGCTGTTGGTGAGGCTGTGTCCGACTGATACGCCTTCGGCGCCGCTGAACGTTTCGTTCTTGCTTTTTTCGTAACCGACGTAACGTGCCTCAAACTGGAGGCCGACGTCCTGCCAGATCATCTTTTCCAAGCCGGCCCCGACTGTCCATGCCGCGAGGTGGTCTGTGAAGCGCAGCGTTCCCGAACTGGACAGATTGGCCGGACATGTATCATTTGCGGAGTTGCTGTCTCTGTCCATGTAGAGGGCGTTGTTGACCCGTGTCAAACATCCGGAATAATCGACTTCCCACAGTGTATTGACGAGTCGCACCCCGGCCAGTCCGTAAATGCTTGTGCCTCGCAGATAAACGGGGTGCAGGCCGAGTTTGACGGTGAGGCCGTAATGGCCTCGGTTTTTGAAGGACCAGTCGTCGGGCCAGTTTTCCCCGAGTCGGTTGAGGCCGTCTGATGCCACGTTTGGGTCTGATGCTCCGGGAAGTTTGCCGTCCACGCTGCCGAAGTTCAGCATGGCGTCGAACTCGCCGGCAATGGAGAACATTCCGTTCGTGCCAAACGGCACTCGGTAACCGGAGACGATGCCGACGCCGCCGGAGAGACCGTTTGCTGAATCGCTGCTGGTGAAGGTTCTGCCTTGCAGCGCCGGGTCGACATCGGTGTTCGCGCTTCCGTTTGCCACATATTTTGAATATGAGGTGTCCAGGATTCTTCCTGCTGTTTTGAGGCCAACGTACAATCCGCTGCATGCCCCTGGCACCCCGTGCGAACAGAGATCGGCGGCAAGTGTGACGCTGGCGGCACATAAAAGAACGGTTCCTGCAACAACACCTTGCAGACATCTTTTCCGGTTTCGCGGCATGGCATGCTCCTTCACGTGGTCTTGGATATGGCCCCTGGGGAAAACGCACAGTAGTCAACTGACGTGGAGAAATCAAACCGTCAGATGCATGCCCCCGGCACCCCGGGCGACCAAGGAACGGCTGAAATGCCGGCGTTGCGGGGGTAGGGCAGAGGCTCGATCAAATCCTGGATTCCTGCTTCCGCAGGCATGACGTTCGGGGGCTACCGGATGGAGAAATCAAACCGTCAAATGCAGGCCCCTGGCACCCCGGGCGACCAGGGAACGGCTGAAGTGCCGGCGTTGCGGGGGCAGGGCGGAAGCTCGATCAAATCCTGGATTCCTGCTTCCGCAGGAATGACGTTCGGGGGAGCTGCCGGATGGAGAAATCAAACCGTCAAATGCAGGCCCCGGGCGCCCCGGGCGACCAGGGAACGGCTGAAGTGCCGGCGTTGCGGGGGTAGGGCGGAGGCTCTATCAAATCCTGGATTCCTGCTTCCGCAGGAATGACGTTCGGGGGGCTGCCGGAGCCAGCCTTTGTGCACCGCAACGTATATTGAGTACACTGCACAGAACGCAATCCCCGTAAACCATGCCCCAGCAATCGCGCTGCGATTGCTCCCCGGGCGACCAGGGGAACGGCCTGCACCGACAGCAGCCCACAAATACCACCAACAGGCACTCAGACCATGAGCCTCATGCCCTGCAAGGAATGCGGGAAAAATATCTCCTCCGAAGCAATCTCCTGCCCACACTGCGGAATTCCACTGCAGAAACAAGTTGACTGGGGACGCCTCTTCCTCGGACTTTTCGCAGGCCCACCACTTATGTCAGTGAGTTTGGCCTACTTCCTGGGCCCGGACGTTTTCTGGAGTTCTTTTCTGTTCCTGTACGTTTTGATAGCGGTCGGTTTGGTCATCAAAGGCCTGCCGAAGAAGCATGCCCCGGGCGACCAGGGGTGAGACAGGGAGAGCCTCACATGCCCCCCCCGAAACAGACAACAGCCCGCTTCAATGCCTTCACCCGTGAACTTGCCCGCCGGATCATCGTGATGGATGGCGCCATGGGGACGATGATCCAGCAACACCACCTGACAGAGTCCGACTTTCGAGGGACACAGTTTGCTCACCACCCCTGCGACGTCAAAGGCAATAACGACCTGCTGTCAATCACCCGGCCGGATCTGATCTACGCAATCCATCACAGCTATCTGGAAGCCGGCGCAGACCTGATCGAGACGAATACGTTTAACTCTAATGCAATTTCCATGGCCGACTACCAGATGGAACACCTGGCGTATGATTTGAACCTGGCAGGTGCACAAGTGGCACGGAAGGCGGCAGACGCGGTGAATGGACTCGATCCTTCACGGCCACACGTGGTGGCCGGGGCAATTGGCCCCACGAATCGCACGGCATCCATGTCGCCGGATGTCAATAACCCGGCGTTTCGCGCGGTGACGTTCGAACAACTGCGGGCCGCTTACTATGAACAGGTGCGCGGATTGATGGACGGCGGCGTCGATCTGCTCCTCGTGGAAACCGTCTTCGATACCCTCAACGCGAAGGCCGCACTGTTCGCTATCGACCAGTACCGCCTTGAGCACGGGGTGGACGTACCGACTATGGTATCCGTGACGATTACCGACCAAAGCGGACGCACGCTGTCCGGTCAGACGATTGAAGCTTTTTGGAACTCCATCGCCGGAGCACGTCCCTTCAGCGTCGGGATCAACTGCGCCCTGGGTGCCAGGCAAATGCGCCCCTATATCGAAGAGCTGGCGAAACACGCACCAGCTTATATTAGTTGTCATCCTAATGCGGGACTGCCCAATGCCTTTGGCGGGTTCGACGAAACGCCACAGCGAATGGCAGACGACTTGCGGGATTTCGCGGGGAACGGGTGGGTGAACATGGTGGGCGGCTGTTGCGGGAGTACGCCCGAACATATCACCGCCATTGCCAACGCCGTGCGTGATCTGCCGCCTCACACCGTCGTCGCCGCCGATCATGTGACGCGGTTAAGCGGACTGGAACCGCTGACGATCCGGCCCGAGATGAACTTCATCAACATTGGCGAACGGACGAACGTCACAGGCTCGCCGAAATTCTCCAGGCTGATTCTGGATAGCCGGTTCGAGGAAGCCCTGTCCGTGGCACGACAGCAGGTCACAGAAGGGGCACAGATGGTGGACGTCAACATGGATGAGGCCATGCTGGACTCGGAACAGGCCATGGTGCATTTTCTGCATCTCATCGCCTCGGAGCCGGACATCTGCCGCGTGCCTGTCATGATCGACAGTTCAAAGTGGTCGGTGCTCGAGGCCGGTCTGCAATGTATTCAGGGCAAGGGGGTGGTGAATTCCATCAGCCTCAAAGAAGGCACGGAGAAATTTACGGAGCAGGCACAGGCAATCATGCGGTACGGGGCGGCGGTGGTGGTGATGGCGTTCGACGAAGCCGGACAGGCCGACACCACCGAGCGCAAGGTGGAGATCTGTACCAGGGCCTACCGGATCCTGACAAATGACGTCGGCTTTCCTCCGCACGATATTATCTTTGATCCGAATATCCTGACGGTGGCCACGGGGATTGAGGCACACAACGACTATGCGATCAGTTTCCTCGAAGCCACCCGGCGCATCAAAGCCACGCTGCCGCACTGTAAGGTCAGCGGCGGCGTCAGCAATATCTCCTTTTCCTTCCGCGGGAACAACGTCGTGCGCGAAGCCATGCACACGGCGTTTCTGTATCATGCCATCAAGGCCGGGCTGGACATGGCGATTGTCAACGCCGGCCAGTTGGGCGTGTATGAGGAAATCCCCGGCGATCTGCTGGAGCATGTCGAGGATGTCCTGCTGAACCGGAGACCCGACGCCACCGAGCGACTGGTCGCCTTTGCCGAGACCGTGAAACACGACGGCAGGCATGCCCCTGGCGCCCAGGGGACGGTCGTCACCAACGAGGCATGGCGCCAGGGCACCGTCGAGGAACGGCTCGCTCATGCACTGGTCCGGGGCATCGTGGACTATATTGACGAAGACGTGGAACAGGCCCGCCGGAGCTATGACAAGCCACTTGCGGTAATCGAGGGGCCGTTGATGGACGGCATGAACATCGTGGGGGAATTATTCGGCGCCGGGAAAATGTTCCTGCCGCAGGTGGTCAAAAGCGCGCGCGTGATGAAAAAAGCCGTGGCGTATCTGCTGCCCTTCATGGAACAGGACAAACAGGCCTCGGGCACCACGGCGCAGGCGAAGGTGCTGCTGGCCACGGTGAAAGGCGATGTGCATGACATCGGCAAAAATATCGTGGGCGTTGTGCTGGGGTGCAACAACTATGAGGTGATTGATCTTGGCGTGATGGTCCCCTGCGAGAAGATTCTGCAGACGGCCAGAGCGGAGCGCGTTGATATGATCGGCCTGAGCGGGTTGATTACGCCTTCGCTGGAGGAAATGGCCCATAACGCGAAGGAAATGGCGCGCCAGGGTTTTGACATTCCTCTGCTCATCGGGGGCGCCACGACCAGTAAGGCCCACACGGCCGTCAAAATTGCTCCGGGGTACCCGGAGCCGGTGGTGCATGTGCTGGATGCGTCGCTGGCGGTGAATGTCGTCCGGCAACTGTTGAGCAGGGAGGATAAACCGGGGTTTGTGGAAACCATTCGACGGCAGCAGCAGCAGTCGCGTGAGGCCCACGAAAACAGGAAGACGATGAAGAAATTCCTGCCGCTGGACGAAGCACGCCGGCGGCGGCTGGCCATTGACTGGCAACCCGCGGATATTGCCACACCGGCGTTTGTGGGCACGCGGGTCATTGACCATCACCCCCTGGCATCACTGGTGCCGGTGATTGACTGGTCGCCGTTCTTCCATACGTGGGAATTGAAAGGTCGCTATCCGAACATTCTGACTGACCCCAAAGTAGGAAAGCGGGCGCGGGAACTGTTTGATGACGCCCGGGCATTACTCGACGAAATTGTTGAGAAACAGCTACTCACGGCCAGGGCGGTGTACGGGTTTTTCCCGGCCAACAGCGTGGGCGACGATATTGAGGTGTATCAGGACGAGTCACGCGCCACCGTGCGTACCACGTTCCATACGCTTCGCCAGCAACACGACAAACCGGCGGGGGAGGCACAGTATGCCCTGGCGGACTTTCTGGCTCCCTGCTCAACCGGGCTGGCCGATTATCTCGGCGGGTTTGCGGTGACGGCGGGCATTGGGCTTGAGGCACTGTGCAGGCGATTTGAGCAGGATCATGATGATTACAACTCGATCATGGCCAAAGCGTTGGCTGACCGGCTGGCCGAAGCGTTTGCCGAATGGCTGCATCGGTCGGCCCGCGTGGCCTGGGGTTATGAACCGGACGACGGGTTGTCCAATGAGGAGCTTATCAAAGAGCGGTATCGGGGAATCCGTCCGGCTCCGGGGTATCCTGCCTGTCCGGATCACACGGAAAAACGGCTGTTGTTTGATCTGCTGGACGCGGAACATGCCACGGGCATTCACTTGACGGAAACGTATGCCATGTCGCCGGCGGCCTCGGTCAGCGGCCTCTATTTTGCTCATCCCCAGGCCAGATACTTCGCCGTGGGGATGATTGACCACGATCAGGTGAAGGATTATGCCATGCGGAAACGGATGGACGTGCCCGAGGTGGAACGATGGCTCGCGCCGAATGTGCGGTGAAGGGCCAGCGACTGAACGGGCTGGTTTGTGATAGCGGGGTTAGAATGTGGCGTTATTCAGGAGACTGTCGAAACGCAATATCGCCGAACCAGGCGACGGCGGATTCCTTCGTGTTGTCGGTATCCGTCATCACGGCCACGCCGGAAATCATGGGCGGGTCTTCCCCGAACACCTTTCGGTAATCTTCGTAAATGTTTCGCGACTCGGTCACCCATTGACCAACCTTGGCCGGGCCGCTTTCCATGACGATCATCTTCACTTGAGAAATGTAGGGATTGGGGACAATGGTGCCCACCGGGCTTCGACTTTCCCAGATGTAGTTGATGGCACTCAGGGGTGGATACTTGCCGTGCAGCAGTAGTGCGGCTTCATATTTGGCTTTCTCAAAAAAGCCGACTTTACTTTCGTCGTACTCAAACGCGATATAGATCCTGGCGGGGTAGTCATCTCCCGACTTCCGTGTCACGTCGCCGTTCTTCAACACGTTTTCAACTTTCCATCGCCATTCGATAATGGGATATTGTGCCGGATCGATGGTCATTTCCCGCGTTAAGCCCGAGGCGGACCCCATGCTTTCGGCTTTCAGCACCACGGTCCCGTCGTCTTTTACCAGCGAATACTCTGTATGGGCTTCGATCCCGTCAAACGTTAAGGGTTTCCAGGAATCCGGGTATGCCCCCCCGGCCTCCGCGAGTGAAAACTGTCCCACGTGCAGCACGGACAGCGGTTCTGCATGGAGAGTCCCCGTTATCAGGGTAAGGCATAGACAGAGTCCTGGAAAACTCATGAAAACTTTCCTCCAACGTATCAACATCCTACATCCCTCCATCATCCAGCCATCGTCATTACTTCCTGGCCTGATCGCTTTCTTGCCGGCCTGAGTGTCCCAATGGGTTTTTGTCACTGTAGTCCTGATAGCGGGTGTAAATCTCAATGAACAGAGGAGCACCGGTTGCCGAAAAGGGTGATACCGGGCCGAAGAACATGAATGGAAATTTTCTGCTGTTACCTGGATCGATGAATGATGAATAGAGATCAACTGCTGCCTGATTGTTAATGATTTCTTTCACTTTGCGCAGTTCGCCCCCCATGGTCAATCCATGTCCGAAGGCAAAGATGCGCATCTGCTTGATAATTTCATCATCCAGGGATTCCAGCGACTGTGTGATGAACATGTGGCCGATACCGTATTTACGCGTAGTGCGAACGGCATCCACTATCTGCCGAGTAAGCTCCTTGACTCGTTCATCGGGAGAGTTGCGCGAGATAAAACGGTGAGCCTCATCCATGATAATCAGACAGTTGGCGTTGTCGTCCCTAGCGTACAAATTTCCACCAGATTGAACAATCTGTTTTTCAATGAGGCGTAAAAACAGAGCCTGCAAATTGTCTTTTTCGATCTCTCCCTTGGAAGGACTCAAGTCCAGTACGATGCAATTTCCACGGTTACCACTTGTGATTTTCTCACAAATTCCCGCAATGGTGGTTTGACGCTTTCCAGAAAACATGGCCAACGCATCTTTCCATTTTTTCAGATAAGGTGGTTGCTTGTGCTTCAAAGCATCACGTGCTTTTTCAATTGCACGATGTAACCTCTCTTGCGTAGGTTTGGTGCCATAGACATCTTTTATGTATTTTGAAAAATCCTTTTCGCCTGAATCTACCCGTATAAAACGTTCTATCATTTGCGAGAGCAATTTAAAGGGATCTTCGTTGCTCAAGCTAAATTTTGGGTCATGGTCCTTACGACTTTCAATGTATGCAATGATGGTCTCTCGCATGCTTTCGATCTTGTCAGCAGTATAGAAAGGCCCGAAAGCATCATTGATAAAACCATTGTTTTCCAGCAGTTCTCCAAATATATCAACGCTTGTTTCGGGAAGAGACACATCTTCAATTAATCTGTATTTCTGAAACTTCATGCCATTTCTTTGTATTTCCTCAGCCAACAGGCTTCCTCCATCACCAGGCAATAAGTCGCGATCTTCTTTGTAAAACTGACCCTGCGGATCTAAAACCAGAATGTTCATGTGTTTGTTGTTTCTGGCGTAGGCAAGTAACATCAGTGCAGAAGTCACGCTTTTCCCCGAACCAGTTTTGCCGAACACACCAATATGGTAGGCGTCTTTTGCACCCAAGTCAGGAATGTCTTTGTCCAAACCGAAATGTTTAAACCACATCGGCAAGTCAACATCTGTTCCGTACACTTTGCCGAGATAGGTAATGGCACCTTTGTGACATTCCACGAGTAAATTCATTAACTCATTGTTAACTATCTCAACAGGAATTCCGGTAGAAGGAGACATCCCCAGCAAATAAACTTCTGGCCTTTGATCGGTAACGTCAAAACTTGACTGAACACTTATTGTTGCCATTCTATTGTCCGCCACACCGCTTAAATGAGGCAGTTCTCCATGGTGCTTTATAACTCCCTTAAAGGACGGGTCTTCATGCCAGCGATTTTTGGTTTCCACTTCGACGATCTGTCCGAGAGACAAAATTTGTCTGCCGTCTTCTTTCAATTGCACACAAACCATTTGTCCTAATGCGCGCCTGCTTTCGCTCGCCTTGCGAATATCCAAGGCGATTTCCAGCGTGGTGCTGGGGGAACTGACAACACCCAGCACCGCTGCGTTAATTTTCTTCAGCAGTTCGTAGAGAGTTGCGTTAGTTTGGTTCACGATCAACTCCGGTAGGAGAACAATAAATCCAAACGCTTCCTGCTGTTCAACTCACTGGCAAGTGAAAGGCGCACGGCATCCTGCAGGGCATGCAAACCACCAGAGACACTTTTCGCCATCAGGTCTGCCAGATACTGGGGAAACGGCTCGCGGATATCAGGATAGACGATTTCCTGTTTTATGCTGGCCAGCACACGTTCAAAGCCTCCGGCATCTTGCGCCAGAGAACGCTTACATTCAATTCTATAGGCTGGGCCATTGGTGTAGGGCTTGTAATAAGCAAAGAACAGATCGGATTCTTTTTGCTGTGTTTCACCTTGGACCCGTATTTCTGTTAGTACCGGGCGAATGGCATTTTCGAGACTTTCGTTGAGTTCATCCTTCTCTGGAATGTCCAAATTGCAGCGAATGTGTAAGTCGTTCCATATTTTTCTCTTTTCTTCCTTGCTTTGACCTACCGACATCGGTTTGGTGTATTCATCTGAATCCAAACCAAGCGCAAAAAAGGTTTTGTCATCCAAGGTAATGCCGTCAATGCCCGCATCCCGTACATGCGAGTCCAGAATGTCACGAGACGAACTGTATTTCGCTATCGCGATAATGCTCGGGTCGTTTAGCGCATCGGATATCATGTCAGGAATGTCGGGAATGATTTTCTGGTACGTTTCGGACAGAAAACTGCGCAAGGCAGTAACATACTCCTTACCAGCGTGTTCTTCTCTCGCCGACAACATGCTGTTGATTTTCAGCAATGGAGTAAAGTGTGCACCGTCCATTATTCTTATTTTATGCGTGGCACCGGCCAGTACGCCAAGTTCCATAAGAAACATTGCGCCCTGACACAAACGCGGCGTGGCTTCATCGTGCGACATAACCGTTTGCCACTGCTCGTACTGACTGCTGTTTCCACTCCAGCCAGCGTCTTCTTTGCTGTGTAATCCTTCAACTCCAACAGCAACGGCAAGCAATAAATCCACGCCACTCATTCTTTCTATGACTTGTCCTCCATCTGCAGCTATGATCGACTTGATGGAGACGGTCTGCGGTGCCAATTTGCAAATCAAATTTTTGTTTTTCAGCGCTTTCATGCCTGCTTCAATAGGCCCATCCTGTGCACCAAGCATTTCCTCCATCTGTTGTATTGTGCGGGGAACGGCTTCAAGCATTTTCTTAATTAAATCCTCGGGCAAATGCGCATAAGGAGTTGGAGCCTTTTCATTCATCAGCGACCGATCCCTTCGAGTTGTTCGTCAAGAAAGTGATCCTTGTTGAACTGCCGCATGGTCTGCTCACGCACATCGAGTCTTGGCAGGATCCAGCGTTTTTTCCAAAAGTCTGTCAGGTCACTTTCCCGGCGATGATGCCAGATCGGTCGTCGGCATCCATTCTTGATTAAACTGTCCAGGTTCTTGGCAAACGGGAACAAATAAATGGCACGTTTGACGCCATGCAAGACACCGTTTTTGTAGCCGAGTTCGGCCATCCCCTGCCGGATCAGCCGCATCTTGCGCGAAGGCCCATTGCCGTAGCCGCGTGCCACATCTGCTCCGCTCCTGCTTAACATCACCAACAGTTTTTCGTAGAGTGCATTGGGAATGTGAAACGACCCCGAGCCGTTTGAATAGCCGATAAACGTGGCCAGCCATTCCTCGCGCAGTTTCAATCGCGTGTAGAGACTGCTTTTGCCGAATGCCCCCGTGGTGGTCACAAACAACAGGCGGGCGGGCAAGTCCTGTTCTTGGCGTGGCGTGCATGCCTTTGAGTATTTTTTGTGGAAATCTTTGCGCAGTGTGTCACTGGCCATGAGCATGGCCACCAGTTTTCCGCCTAAGATCCTATCGTACGGAGGCACGGCACCGATCCGTTGGGCACTCATCGACTGATTGACCCAATACGCACGATCGGTAACATTGATGCCCAAATGCCGGTCTCGCGGTGCCCAGGACAAAATCGGACTTTGCAAGCCAATCAGCCCGATCACCGCGCAGTGGTGTTGATCCCACACCACATACCGCATCTGGCGACCGTAGGCTGACTCATACGGCACGCTCCACCAGACATAGTTCCACCAGCGGAAGAGTACCTCCTCGTCGGACCTCGCGGAGACCTGAATCAGTTTCGGAGAGATGTCCTTAACGCTCAAATCCCTGCCGTTTATCATACGGTCTTGAATGCGGCTTCGATGATCGCGGATGAATGCGGTCCGTTCAGCAAGACGCTCTTGTCTGGCCAGGGCATGCATTTGGCGCAAATGATCCCGATCGTTACTCGTGATCGAGAACTCACCGTTGGACAGGTCATATCCCTGGCTTCGCAATGTTTTGTTAATCTGCCGTTTGATCTGCTGTACGAGAGAGGACCGCATGCGCAATATCCGGCTCAGTGATCCCGCCGCATCCCCACTCCTCCCGCAAACATGATAGGCCTGATGTTCCCGTGAGTATGTTGATCAATTCACGAGGAGGCGTGACACAAAAAACCCACAATGCCCGGCAATCATTCCAAACCTTGACGGTTCGTTTTGCCACCACCTACAATCCCCTGGACCGCAGGGTCATTTTCCAACGATCCCTTATGGAGGACTTGTTATGGAAGACTTGCCATGAGGATTGATTATAATAAAGGCGGGTTGCTCACTCCGCAACGCGCCAGACCTCGTCAGGAACCACGGGCTGACGGCGGACCGAAAAAGAAGGTCATGCTCATCTTCCCGCCTGACTGGTATCCATCCGAGCCTTACCTGAGCCTCCCTACCTTGACTGCCTTCCTCCGACGCGCCGGGCATGACGTTGTGCAGCAAGACGTCAACCTGGAGATGTACGACTGGTATTTCAGCGCAGACTTCCTCAAACGTGTCCTGAAACGCGTTCCCCGCCAACTCGACCGACTCAAAAAACTCTCCCGGGAGAGGGCACTCTCGGATGAAGAGATCGAACTGCAGATGGCCCTGTGCGCCTGTACCCGCTCACGCATGGCCGACCTGACCGAACAGGCCGAGCGCGCCAAGGCTATCGTCCGTTCCCCGGATTTCTACGACGCCGACAAACTCGAATGGGCTATGCAGGTCTTTCGGGACGTGACGTCCACTATCTCGCTGGTCTACGCACCCGCTCGTATCTGCATGCCGCCGATGGAGACGGATCTGTCGTATAAAATCTTTATGTCCTCGGAAGTACTCGCCGCCGTGGAAGATACACAGGTCAATGTCTATCGGGACGTGTTTGACCATTGCGTCCGACCGGCCATCGAGGCGGAACGGCCGGATGTTATTGGGATTTCCATCGTCCTGCGCCAGCAACTGTTTTCCTCCATGACCTTCTGCGCCATGATCCAGGAACATTTTCCGAATATCCATGTGACCATCGGAGGGAACACCGTGACGCGGTTGCGCGATGTCCTGCCCAACACGCCAAAGCTGTTTGCACTGTTTGACAGTGCCGTGGTGTATGAGGGCGAAACGGCGTTTCTGCAGCTCGTGGAGGCAATTGGGACGAATCGCGATTTCCGCGAGATTCCAAATGTCCTGTGGCGCGATGAGGCAGGGATTCATACGTCCCCGGTGACCTCGGCCGAAAACATGGCCGATCTGCCGCCCCCGGATTTCGATGGTCTCCCTCTGGAAAAGTATTTTGTGCCGGAGCCTGTCCTGCCCTACCTCGCCACCCGCGGGTGCTACTGGGGACGGTGCGAATTCTGCGATCATGGCGAGGGGTATACGGCCGGGTACCGGACCAAAAAAATCCAGGAAATCATCGAGGAGGTGCGCGGCCTCCGGGACAAGTATCATACGCATCATTTTCACTTTACCGATGAATCGTATCCCCCGGCCCTGTTCCGGAAACTGACGCGCCAACTCAAGGAACACAATCTGGGAATCGCGTGGACGACGCATATCCGCTTTGAGAAAAGCCTGCTGGATGACGAGGTGTGGCAGGACGCCCAGGACTCAGGATGCAAGTTTCTCCACATGGGCTATGAGTCCGGCAGTGAACGGGTACTGACGCTCATGGACAAGGCCACGACAACGGAGGTGATTCAACGAAGTCTGGCGTTGTCCGCTCAACACGGAGTCTGGAATCACGTCATGGGCTTTTTCGGATTCCCAGGTGAGCAGTATGAAGACGCGAAATTTTCGATGCAGTTTCTGGAAGACAACAAACACCATGTGCATTCCATCGGCTTTGGCACGTTCGATCTCAGCAAACATACGCCGGTGGCCAAACACCCGGAGAAATGGGGCATCACGTATTACAAAAATCCCGAATGGGATCTGGCCATGGATTATTACTTTACCGTGAAGGACGGTCTCGGCGTGGAAGACGCTGAACGGGTGTTTGAAGAGTTCGAGCAGAATCATTATGCCGGCTGGGATCTGAAGATCTACATCCGCGAATATGTCTTTCTGTACGTCGCCCACTTTGGCACCAACCACCTGCCCGCCCTCCAGTTCCGCATTGCTCCGGAAGAAGATGCGGTGGCGCTGGCGAAGGTCTGATGCCCGTGACATCCCCCCTCATACAGATTGATCCCACACCAGGCACGGCCGGGAGCGGCCGTAAATCGAAGGTCATGTTGCTGTTCCCTCCGGAATGGGTGCCCACCGCTCCGTATCTGGCATTACCCAGTCTGACGGCGGTCCTTCGGCAACACGGCCACGAGGTCATTCAACGGGACATCAACATCGAAATGTATGAGTTGTTCTTCAGCGACGTGTTCCTGATCCTGGTGAACGCTCGCATGGCCCAGCAGAGGCGGGAGCTGGAGGCGAAGGGACACGACGGCTTGAGTGAGAAGGACATCGCCCACAAAGCACGGCTGGAGGAAGCCCTGGCCTGCGACGTGATGACACTGGCCGAAAACGCCGAGGAAGCGAAACGGATCAACCGCAGTGAAGATTTTTATGACGCCGGCAAACTCGAATGGGCACTGAATGTGTTTCGTGACGTCATGCGGTATATCTCCGCCGCGTACTTTCCCGCTTCCCTCGTGTACTACCCGATGGAGAGCAATCTGGGATACCGCCCCGGAGTCTCGAGTGAAGTCCGCGCCTGTCTGGACGATGAGCAGGTGAACGTGTACCGGACGGTCTGCCGGCAGCTCGTGCTTCCCGCCGTGGCGAAAGCGCAACCAGACGTGGTCGGCGTCTCTATCGGGACGCAAATGCAACTGATTGCGGGGTTCACCTTCTGCAAAATGATTAAGGAGACCTTCCCGGATATCCATGTCACGGTCGGGGGCAACGTGATGACGCGGCTCCAGGAAGATCTGGCGAAACAGAAGCCGTTTTTTTCTTCCGTGTTTGATTCCGCCATTCTGTATGAAGGCGAACATGCGCTGTTGTGGTTGCTGGAGGCACTGGCAGGCGACCGCACGTGGCAGGCCGTCCCGAATCTGATGTACCAGGAACACGGACAGGTGCGGATCAATGCGGAGATTTACACGGAAAAAACCACGACGCTCCCGTTGCCGGATTTTGAAGGTCTGCCGCTGGATGCCTATTTTGTTCCCCGGCGTATTCTTCCCTACCTGGCAACCCGGGGATGCTACTGGGGACGATGCACATTCTGCGACCACGGACAGGGGTACTTCGATCAGTATCGCGGCAAACCCGCCGCTGACGTGATTCGGGAAATCAAAGCACTGAAGGACATCTATCACGCCGACCATTTTTTATTCGCCGATGAATCGTATCCGCCCGCGCTCTTCAAAAAAGTGTCGCAACTGCTCGTTGAAGAACATGTTGATATCAAATGGACGACGTTGATCCGTTTTGAAGAAACACTCCAGGACCCGGAAATCTGGAACGTCGCCGCCCGGGCCGGATGCAAGACACTGTATTACGGCATGGAGTCAGCCAATGAGCGTGTCCTGGCCCTCATGGACAAACATGCGCGGAAGGACGTGATCCAACATAATCTGCGCGAAGCGGCCCGAGCGGGGATCTGGAATCACGTGATGGCGTTCTACGGATTTCCTGGAGAAACCAGAGAAGAGGCGGAAGAGACCCGACAGTTCCTGCTTCAGAATAAAACCCATATTCATTCCGTCGAGTTGTTTTACTTTGTAGCCTATCGTCATACCCCCATGGTCAGGAATCCCGAAAAGTTTGGCATGACCATCCACAAACAGGACGACTACGATATGCCCCTCGATTATTACTACACGCTGAACGAACCGGGGAGCCTGAGCTGCTTGGACGCCATGCAGTTGTGCGAGGAGTTTTATCAGAACGACTTTGAACCCTGGGCCGTGCGCATCAACGCCCGGGAGCAGATCTTTCTCTACATTTCAGAGCTTGGCACCAACCGGTTGCCTCAAATTTATGCCACCAACCACAGCCCCGCCGACGCCCAGCCCGATGCCGTGGCCGGCCTGATTACATGGCCGGTGGCCAAAGCCGACCCGGAAGGCGGCAAAGACGGGGAACCGGGCATGGCGAGGGTGGTCAGCCATTCGGCCCAGTAGCACACGGGGCCAGGCCGTCAAACCGGAGAAGAGGCGTGGCCGTGCTTTTCCAGTTGTTCCTTCAACACGGTGTACGCTGCTTCCACCGCCTTGGTCATCGTTTCGCCTTTCTTGTACATTTGCATGTATTTGGCGGGGTTGTTCGTCAGACTGGCGTAACGATGGGGATGCCATGTGGTCAGCAGCTCCCGATACCGTTGGTGGAGCGTGGCAGGGTGAAGCGGCAACGTGAGATTGAAGAGCGCGAGGGCGTTCGTCAGCACGTCTTCCGGTGAACGATCCTGGTGATCGCACGATGAGGATGAAGCAGACATCGCCGGGACGGTAGCGTGAGCAGGCATCGTGAAGCAAGGATGAGACCGGTGCTTGGAGGGTGGTCGGGCCTGTCGCGAGCCTGGCACCCCGCACAGGGCGGAGGGGACGGCAGAGGACACCCCGCCGTCATTCCTGCGCAAGCAGGAATCCATTAGCACCCCGCACAGGGCGGGGGGGACGGCAGAGGACGGGTCAAGAGATGGGACACGAGCTTCCAGTTTTAGAACCGACGCTTGTGCTGCAAGGCAAAGGGTATCGGGAAGTCTTGAAGCGCGAAATGGATGCGGGGAAAATTCCCTTGAGCCTGGGCAAGAAATGTCCGGTCGAATGCAGCTTCTGCTACGAACTCGACCATTCCTACCGTGAAACCAACGATCCGCCGAAAACCACGCAGGATGACTGGGAATTTATCCTCAATTACATTAACGCCAAGCCCACCGACCCCCAACAGTACTGGTGCCTGGGGGGCAATGAATACATGGAATGGACGGATCTGTTCCTCCATCCCAAAGCCACAGAATGGGTCGAAGATTTTCTGAAATACACGGACAAAAACATTCAGTTTTTCACCGTGGGGTTTGTCCATGTTCCGAAGATTCATCAGCTGTCGGCGCAGTACCCGGGGCGGATTAATTTTGAACTGTCGGTCATTACCCTGAGTCAGTACCGGCAACAACTCATGCCACACGCGCCGTCCGTGAGGCATCTGATGAAAGTGCTGGACGGCCCGGCGGTGTCATCGGCCAACTTCTACGCATTTGGCGAACAGACCATGGCCGAAGACGCGAAGACCATCTCAAAGATCAATCAGCAATGTGTGTTATGGATGGGATGTCTCACGCCTGTTGGCGGCATCACGGACGAGACGGCCAGGATCATGCGGCAGGGGCGACAGTCTCTTGCCGTCGAAGCGGAACGTATTTACGACGCCGGTGTGCCCAATCTGTCCACCATCCATACCGAAGCCTACGTGACGGCGTTTCTCAATCGAAAGCGCATCGCGAGTACATTCGATTCCCTGGAACTTGAGAAAAAAGACACGGTGGTCATGGCACGAAGCGTGGCGAAGATCCTCACCCTGTACCGCAAGAATCGCGCCCGTTTTCTGGCTGTGCCTAATACCACGCTCGGCGGCGATTCGGATTGCACCGTGCTGCTGACGTTCGATGACATTCGCCAGCAGCTGACCGGCCAGCAGCGCATCCACATACCCAAATGCGTGATGGAATCCGGGCGCGGGCCGAATATGGACATCACGGGCGTCACCCTGGAAGAATTTAAGAAAAAAACCGGGGCCAGGGTGAAGGTGCTGCATAAAATAGATACGAAATTTGCCAATGCGCGGCTCTATCGCAATGGCACACTGCAAAATTTTGTGGAAGATTACGTTCGCAATCCCAGGTCGGCCGAGTATGAAGCCTTGCCGTTAAGTGCCTGAGCGATGACGCCATGTGTATGCCTGTTCTCTCCCCGGACGGTTTCCGTGGGGCAGACGTGACCTTTTCCAGTCTGAGGACAACCCGATGACAACTCCAGCCAGACGCCTGCGGTTTTACAAGGCTGATGTCTTTACCGATCAGCCTTTCAGTGGCAATCCCGTGGCTGTGATTCCCGATGCCGAAGGGTTAACCGACCGGGAATTCCAGCAGATTGCGCGTGAGATGAATCTCTCCGAGACGGTCTTTGTGTTGCCCCCCACCGACCCCGCCGCGATTGCGAAATTGCGCATCTTCACGCCCACGCAGGAAATTCCGTTTGCCGGCCATCCGGTGATCGGGACATTCTTTGTCCTCGGCACGTTGCGGAAATTTCCATTGCGGGAATCCGTGACGCGGTTCATGTTTGAATGTCATATCGGTCTCTTCCCCATCGAACTGCACGTGGTCGGGAACCGGGTGGCATGGGTCATCATGTCTCAGACCAAGCCGCAATTTCTGGAAACGGTTACCGACATGCGGTGGATCTACGAAATCAGTCAGATGTTACAGGTCAACAAAACGGCCATCACCGACACACGTCTGCCTGTTGAAGTGGTATCAACCGGCCTGCCTGTCGTCATTGTTCCGGTCCGCACACTGACCGCCGTGAAATCCATACGTGCTGACCCGACTGGCACGAAGGAAATCTGCGAAAAACTTGGTGCCTACGGCCTGATGGTATTCACGACGATGACCGTCGAAGACTGGGCGAGTGTTCATGCTCGCATGTTCGTGGCGTCCATCGGCATTGCGGAAGATCCGGCCACGGGAAGTGCCGGTGGGGCATTGGGGGCCTATCTTGTCAAAAATGGCGTGGTGGATGTTGGCCCGACCACGGAAGTGCTTGTGGAGCAGGGATATGAAATCGACCGGCCGTCACGCCTGACTGTGCAGGTGTTCTCGGATGATGACGCCATTCAGGAGATTAAAGTCGGAGGACAGGCTGTGATGATCGCAGAGGGGGCGCTGATGTTTTAGGATACTGTCCCAGAGCGTTTTGTCACCCGTCCGATGTTTGCAAGGCGGTGACGGAGCATGGCAATTCTCAAGTCATTGCCGACCGCAGTCCAATCCTTTCGTAGTTCCTGCACGTCCGTTTCCAGCCCATTGACATCAAGCAATGGCCCAACGGACGCTGCCGGTGCAATGATGCCCCCCAAACCAGACGGGTCCTCTTCGGATGACAGGTCAACGGGCACAGCGAATAACCCCATTGCCCGCCAAGGGGAACGCCGCTTGAACCGTTGATTCTGCTGGTCCTGGATATCCTCAATGGCAGCTCTCAACTCATCCGCCGACACAGATTCATCGCCCGCAAATTCGGTGCCCATTGTCTGCCTCCGATTAAAGATCTGCCCCCGCCATTCTGCTTGTACCCACAAACATTTTCAAGTTCAGTCATGCTCCCTGCCAGCCACAGATGAAATTTTTCAGATCTTCCCGCACCTGAAGCAAAAAAACAAGCGCAGACCTCGCGGAAAACGTCACTTCCGCATCTCCCCCACAATGTGCGGCAGTTCCGGGAGAATCAACGCCTCCACCGCCAGCTGCACAGCTCCCCTCGAACCGGGAATCGAGAACACCACTTTCCCTTTGTACAACCCGCCGGTGGCACGACTCAACATCGCGGATGAACCGATGTCCTTGTACGACAAGTAGCGGAACAGTTCCCCGAAACCCACCAGCGTCTTTTCCAGCAGGCCATCAATGGCTTCAAACGTGGAATCGCGCCGGGAAATCCCAGTGCCTCCATTGATAATCATCGCGTCCAGTGCCGGTGACTCGCCCAGCCGCCTGACAAGCTCCCGCACGTCAACCGGTTCATCTTTCACGACATGATAGGCTTCAATCCGATGCCCGGCCTGTGTGAGCAGATCTCGAATGAGTTGCCCGCTGGTGTCGGTGTCCGGCGTCCGGGTATCGCTGCAGGTAATCACACCGCACGCAATGGAAGCGGGACCACGGGCCTGGTGGACACGGTGAGAGGCAACGGGTTCGGTCATGTGCAGGGCATGAGAATGGTATCAGGTCCAGATCGAATCAGGATTGCACTGCGCAACCGGCGTGCCTTTTTTGATGTGTTCATCAAGAATCAACGGCACATGTTCTTCTTTGACCTGGGAATACCAGACGCCATCAGGATACACCACCACCGTGGGGCCTTGTTCGCACGGGCCAAGACAGGTGCTGCCGGTCACGAGGACTTCTCCCGGTGGAATTCCACGTTCCATCAGACCCATGTTGAGATTCATTAAAATATTCTGCGACCCCGCACCGCCACACGATGGCTTCGGATGACCCGGAGGGCGGGTGTTGGTGCAGACCACAATATGATATTTCGGCTTGGGCATGATGACTCCTTTCAGTCACATACAAGGTGAAGGTTCGCGGATGGCGATACGGTGAATCAGCGTGAGACACACCACGCCCCCTGGATTCCTGCGTTCGCAGGAATGACAGAGGGGGGCACTGCGGGCTTGGCTGGCCCGACATCAGGTTGCCGTTCCAGGACGAAACCGTTCCCACATGGCAAGACATTCTTCCGGCAGTTCCCAGTACTTGACGCCTTTGATGATAAAATCAATGTAGTTATCCTTGACGCGAAATTTGCCGATGGGATTGGCCACATGCGTGGTCACCAGCTCTTTGCGATCATCTTCCGTCACCACCGTGGCTTCCAGGTGCCGGAACGCTCCTTCGAGCACTTCACCGTCAAAGGCATCCACGATCTTCAAATCTTCATCGGTGAGTTCACACACCACGCCCCACACACGTTCTCCCTGTGATGGGGTGATACTGGCCAGGCCACAGCGCCACTGGGAAGAAAAACGCGGGAAGTGAATGGTGTGGTCATTCAGGCAGGCTTTGAAGAGAAACTTGTGTTCAGGCGCCCGTCGTTTCAGTTGCCCAGGATGCAGATTATCAGCATAGATAAAGAGACGCATGGAGTCTTACTCTTCGTTTCCGGTCAGGCAGGAGGCAGGTACGGTTTGCGTTCTATCATAACGGCGCGCGTGCTTGTCAAGACCGGCACGGCGCGATGCAGGAGGGCTCAGGCCTTGTGACGCAGCAGGCCCAGAATTTTCTCTACCCCCATCTGGAGGAGCGTGGCCCCGTTGTGGCGCACGCTGTTTTCCCCGGCGTGACGCTCTGCCCAATCCAGCGCAACGGGAAGAGGAATCAACCGCGCGACGCCACCGGTGATCGTCGCCCACAGGAGGCTTAAGGCCGTTCCGACACGAAACGGCACAGGCACAGTCCGGACCGGATTGTTGTCCATCTCCTGACACCATTCAGCGGGGGACGTGACAAGCAGTTCCCGGCAGGCGGCGGGACGTGCCTCATACAGACTGCACACGTCATCGTCGAGAAAGGGACAGGGCAAACGCCGGGCATAATATTCACGGTTGACCGGTTCCATATCCTCGTCTGACAACTGCGTTCGGGTTTCGGATAACTGCACAAGCCGACCCAGCAGCCCAGCCTCGTTCAACGTGTGCTGAAGTGTGGCCAGCCGCTGGAGAATCCGGTCCCGTTGAGCCGCCGGCAGTTGATCAACCGTTTTCTTGAGTGCGAACGCCTCCGGAGGCGAAACCGGCACCAGCATCCGGCAACAGGCCGCGCACCCCTTGTGGCAGGACGGCGTCTCTCCCACCCGTTCGTGCTTCTTTTCTTCCAGCACCAGGGCCTGTTCGCTGAGGGAACGCATGACGGGAACAATGTCGGACACCTGAATCAAACGTGTCGGGACGGCGATCTCAGCGCGGAGTTCGCCAGCAGGCGTGGGCAGAGCAAGACGGAAGGTGTCACGAGCATTCGGTGCATTCACGAAACCGGCCTCCGGTGTGATACGGCTCTGACAATGGCAGAGACGTGGCTGTCACCATAGGGAACTGTTCACGCCTGATGCAAGACGGGGCGCGGGATGGACATGCCCCTTCGGCGATGCAGTACCAGGATGCCGTAAGCAACAATCCAACCCCTGGTCAAAGCCCCCCCTCCGTCATTCCTGCGAAAGCAGGAATCCAGGGGTTGGGGGGGCGCCAGGGGCATGCATCGGCACCTCTTGCCATGACTGACCGTGTTGGCTTACTCTGTCCCAATGGGTGAGACAATTTTCCAGAAAATCCTGAACGGTGAGATTCCCTGCCACAAGGTCTATGAAGATGACCGCGTGCTGGCGTTTCTGGATATCTACCCGTTATCCAGAGGCCACACACTGGTCATCCCGAAAGAGCCGGCGGAAACACTGGACCAACTGTCAGATGAATCTGCTGCAGCCATCGGCCGGGTTCTGCCGCGTTTGTGTCGAGCGATCATCAAAGCCACAGGAACCGACAATCTGAATGTGCTCCAGAATAACGGCGTGGCAGCCCACCAGGCGGTGTTTCACGTGCACTTCCACATTATTCCCAAGGAAGAGAACGGGGACGGACTGACCATGCAGTGGGACGCCAAAACCCTCGACCATGGCGCCGATCTTGCCACAATCATCGTGGACTGTCTCACAAGCCCCCCCTTGGATTCCCGCTCAACACACTGCGGGAATGACGGAGGGGGGGCTTGACCCAATCTCACGGGTCGAGCGAACCAACCTGATTTGACACTCATGATCTCCCGGAACAACAATCGTGCCATGAGCAGGCTCACGCGACTTTCGCTGTTCGTCGTCTGCCTGATGGCCTCGCTGGGGCTGCCTGTGCCGCCCGGGTGGTGCGACACCGATACCGCTACGCATGAATCCGATCATCTCGCGGATGAAGATATCCCCGTTCTTGAACCCGTCCACGTGCATGGACTCAGACTGAACACCGATCAACAGCGCGGGCCGGTCCCCACGTACACCCCGTGGCCCACCATGCCGCCGTCTCTACAAGGGCAGACTATTGACGACTGGATGAAAGTCCGCATCCTGGTCAGCAAAACGGCGGAAACCACCGTCGTGGTCCTCGAACCCGCGAAGAATCGCCAACTGAACATGGCCGGACTCCAGACACTTCAACAGTGGGAGTTTGATCCGCAAATGCAGGGAGACGATTTCGTGGATGGAGCGTTGACGGTCAGAATTCACTTCCGCACGCCAGAGCCCTAGCACCCTGGATATGCCACCATCGGTGTGATGGCACCCGTACCGCATGCCACGTCATCCC
>RKSG01000081.1 GCA_007570995.1 Nitrospirales bacterium | reverse complement strand
ACACCATACTGGACGGCCAGCGACGTTGACTGAGACCGTCGTTGCCTTGCAAATACGCTTGGTTCTGCGTAAGCTCACCACTTGCGGCCCTGTAAGCCACGGGCCACAATCACACCCCATGTCGGAACGCCAACACATAGACGAGTGCCGCAGGGAAATCGACCGGCTGGACGATGAAATCCTGCGACTCCTCAATGAACGATCGCATCACGTCATGGCCATTGGTCAGGCGAAGCGGAAGGCTGACCCACAGGCCCTGCTGCGTACCCCAGGACGCGAAGCCGCTATCGTGGAACGCCTGACCCGGCAAAACCCCGGCCCGTTTCCCAGCGAGGCTGTTCGCCCAGTGTACCGAGAAATTATGTCCGCTTCGCTGTCGCTGGAAGGGGTGCAGACCGTGGCGTACCTGGGACCCCCAGCGACGTTCACACATGTGGCCGCTATGGGAAAGTTCGGCGCCTCGGCACAGTATGTGCCACTCAGCGGGATTAAGGAGGTGTTCGATGCCGTGGAACGCGGACGCGCTCTCTACGGAGTGGTGCCAATTGAAAACTCAACGGAAGGCGTCGTGAATTATACGCTCGATATGTTTATTGATTCTAACTTGCTGATCTACGGGGAAATCATGCAGGAGGTGACCCATCACCTCATGTCAAACACGACCCGCGTTGCGGACATCAGGACGGTGTATTCTCATCCACACGCCCTGGCACAGTGTCGAACGTGGCTGGAAACTCATCTGCCCACAGTCCCGGTGGTGGATACCCCCAGCACCGCAGACGCAGCAGCACGGTGCGGCGCTGAACAGGGGGCTGCAGCTATCGCTTCGGAACTGGCCGCCCGCATGTATGACCTGAACATTGTCCAGTCACGCATCGAGGATCATCTGAACAACGTCACGCGATTCCTTGTGTTGTGTCAGCATGAGGCCGAAGCTACGGGCAAGGATAAAACCTCGATCATGCTGTCGGTGCAGGATAAGGCCGGCGCACTCTATGAGTTACTCCGACCGTTTGCCTCACACGGCATCAATATGACGAAGATCGAGTCGCGCCCCTCGCGCCGGAAAGCCTGGGAATATCTCTTTTTTGTCGATCTCGAAGGACATCGCCGTGACAAGCGTGTTTGTCAAACGCTGGAGGACCTGAGGGGGCGGTGTTTGTTTGCAAAAATTCTTGGTTCGTATCCCATGCATGCCTGAGATAATCGTGGGCCTTCGCTCGTGTGTCGTCACCACAGGACGGACGAGCGCAGAGGCCCGCGTCGCACGGTGACGACGTGTCGGTCCGAGTCCATCCCGCCATTGCCAGCCTGGTCCCGTATGCTCCCGGGAAGCCTCTTGAGGAGGTCGAACGGGAATTCGGTATTCGCGGGGCCGTGAAACTGGCTTCCAATGAAAATCCGCTTGGCCCCTCGCCGAAGGCCCTGGACGCGTTGCAGGATGCGGTGGATACGCTGCATCTCTACCCGGACGGCGGGGCACATGTGCTCACCCGCGCGCTGGCGGAACGGTGGACACTGCCCACCAGTCATATCGTGGTGGGGAACGGGTCGGATGAAATCATCAGCTTGTTGGTCAAGACGTTCGTCACTCCGGGGGACGAGGCCGTGATGGCCGATCAGACGTTCGTGATGTACAAGCTGGCCGTGACGGCAGGGCAGGGGGTCTGTGTGGAAGTGCCGTTGCATGGGTGGCGGCATGATCTGCCCGCAATGGCCGCGGCCGTTACCAGTCGCACGCGGCTGATTTTTGTCTGTAACCCCAATAATCCCACGGGAACCATGGTGACCCGTGAGGAGGTCAGGGCATTCATGGACGTCGTCCCGGAGGACGTGATTGTGGTGTTCGATGAGGCCTATGCTGAATACGTGCGGGATCCGCATTATCCCGACAGCGTGGCCTACGTTCGGTACCAGCGGCCTGCCGTGGTGTTGCGGACGTTTTCGAAACTGTATGGCCTGGCGGGGTTGCGCATCGGGTACGGGATCACGACGCCGGAGATTGCCGGCTATCTGCATCGTGTTCGCAATCCGTTCAACACCGGTACGCTGGCGCAACGTGCCGCCTGTGCGGCGTTGGGTGATGCCGGGCACGTGGCGGCCAGCCGGACGTTGAATGAAACCGAAATGGCTGCAATGGAAACGGGGCTTCGACGGCTGGGGTTTGCCCCTCTGCCCAGTCAGGCGAATTTTCTGTATTTTGATGTGCGGCGGGACGGTCGCGCCGTGTTTGACCGGCTGTTGCGTGCGGGCGTCATTGTTCGGCATATTCACGGCTCCATGCTGCGTGTGACCATCGGACGGCCTGAAGAAAACCGGCGTTTTCTCGAAGCCCTGACCGATGTCATTGGCACCATGCCCGCTACCGGGGCATGAGGCGTTCCGTATGATCATCGTCTTCAAGCCTACCGCGACGGAAGAGGACATCGATCACGTCGTCGACCGACTCCGGGACCTGGGGCTGCGATCACACATGTCCCGCGGGCAGGAGCGTACCGTGATCGGGGTGATCGGCGACGAGCGCCTGTTGGATCATCAACCGATCAGCGTGTTTCCCGGCGTGGAAAGCGTGACGCCCATCATGGCTCCGTGGAGACTGGTCAGCCGTGAATGGCAACAACATGACTCCGTGATCACGGTGGACGGGGTGCCGATTGGTGGGAAACTCATCACGGTGATGGCTGGGCCCTGTGCCGTGGAGAGCCTGGAGGCGACGGTTGGGGTTGCGCGTGAGGTCAAAGCCGCCGGGGGCGCGATTCTTCGAGGGGGGGCGTACAAACCGCGCACGTCTCCCTATGCGTTTCAGGGACTGGGTCGCGAAGGTCTCGATTTTCTGGTTGCGGCGAAGCGGGAAACGGGCCTGCCCGTGGTGAGTGAAATCCTGGATCCCCGTGACACGGATGTTTTTCTGGAGAAAGCCGATATTATCCAGATTGGGGCCAGGAACATGCAGAACTTTGAATTGCTCAAGGAAGTCGGGGCCTATGATAAACCCGTGTTACTGAAGCGCGGGTTGTCCGCGACGATCAAGGAATGGTTGTTGTCGGCTGAATACATCGTATCGCGTGGCAATCGGCACGTGATGCTGTGTGAGCGTGGCATTCGGACTTTTGAAACCCACTATCGCAATGTGCTGGATCTGGCGGCGGTTCCCACGTTGAAGGCCTTGTCCCATTTGCCCGTGATTGTTGATCCGAGTCATGCGACCGGTCAGTGGGATCTTGTAGCGCCGATGGCCAGGGCCGCTGTTGCGGCGGGTGCCGACGGGCTTCTCATTGAAGTCCATGCCAATCCGGAATGTGCCCTGTGCGATGGCGAGGAATCCCTCAAACCCCATCGGTTCAACGCCCTGATGAAAGACCTGAAAATCCTTGCGCGTGCCGTGGGCAGGGAGGTGTAGCTCCGCCCTGG
>RKSG01000154.1 GCA_007570995.1 Nitrospirales bacterium | reverse complement strand
GGCGGGTGCAGGTGAGGGAGAACCCACTGGCGCGGCCGGTGACGCCCCGGCCCCAATGGAATCGGAAGATGGTGCCGTTGAGAATGAACCCACTGCCGAGGCCGGTGCCTCCCCCGCCGCAGTGGAATCTGAAGATGGTGCCGGTGAAAGTGAACCCGCTGTCGAGGCCGGTGCCTCCCCTGCCCCAGTGGAATCTGAAGATGGTGCCGGTGAAAGTGAACCCGCTACCGAGGCCGGTGCCTCCCCTGCCCCAATGGAATCTGAAGATGGTGCCGGTGAGAGTGAACCCACTACCGAGGCCGGTGCCTCCCCTGCCCCAGTGGAATCTGAAGATGGTGCCGGTGAGAGTGAACCAACACAGGAACTGCCTCAGGAGGAGAACACAAACTAGGTATAACTGGATGGAACCGCAGGGGAGTTATTCAGTGACTGATCCACAACACCTGACTCGCCCGAATCAGATCGCCACGTAAATTATTCAACGATTTCAGATACGGCACCGACACCCGAAACCTTCGGGCAATGCTCCAGAGGCTGTCGCCACGCCTCACCCGGTACCGTTTCACATGCTCCCCCCTCTCCGGGCTTGCTTCCCCACTGACGCGCAATCGTTGTCCGACCCGTATGACCGTGCCGGACAGACCATTGAGGCGTTTTAGTGTCCTGACATCCGTCCCAAAGCGACGGGCCAGCACTGACAAAGTATCTCCCCGACTGACACGATGCCACATTTTGTCCCACCGTTGCAGCCGTGGCTCGACCTGCGCCACGTGGCGGCTTTTTCCCACAGGCACCTTGAGATAATACCCGTCCGGGAGGATGCTACGGACCAGTTCGGGATTCAACCTGCGCAACTCATGAAAAGGAATTTGTGTCTCTCGGGCCACATCGCGCAAGTGCACGGACTTGCCGAGACGCACCTCATCGTATTGATGTATGTCTTGCGCCTGAACCTCAAAACCAAACCGTGTGGGATCCGTCGCAATCATTGTGAGGGCCATAAACTTGGGAACATACTCCCGTGTTTCCCGACGAAGGAGACGACGGGACTTGGCAATTTTCCAGAAATCCCTGGTGCCGGCTTTTTTAATCACTCGACTGATTTTCCCCGCACCGGCATTATAGGCGGCCAGTGCCAGCGGCCATGAGCCGAACTGGTCGTAGAGGTCACGCAGGTGATGGGCCGCCGCAACGGTGGACTTCATTGGATCCTTCCGTTCGTCCACCAACCCTTTGGCCTTCAACCCGTACATCCGACCCGTGCTTCGCATAAACTGCCACGGCCCTTTCGCTTTCGCACGGGAGACGGCTTTCGGGTTAAACCCGCTTTCGACCAGCGACAGGTATATCAGCTCACGCGGCAGGCCAAACTGGGCGAAAACCGGTTCAATCAATGGTCTGTACTGGTCAAACCGGTTTAACCATTTCTGGACACGGGCAGGGATCATGGCTTGAAAGTATCGAACCTTGGCCTGGACGGCAGGATGATCTGCGAGAATGGTAACCCCCTCATACAATGGCTCGGTTTCAACGACCACTGGCCCGGGGGGGAAATACACCAGCCCTCTTTCGTGGTGAGATGGAAGGGCCGGCTTAGATGTCTCGATACGCACGGGTGGCTGCGTCGTGGCCGCCATAACATCGCCGACCAGGCACAGCCCCAACAGACCGAACACCAACGCGGCCCCCGCTGGCAGGACACGCAAATGTCCTTCTGCATCAATCATTGTCGCCTTCCTCACCGATGTTCCTTCCATCACAGGTGGGTTACATTAAGTGTAAGACACGCTGGTGTCAAGCAAACAAATATGAGAGATCACAGACTGGCTTGTCAGAAACAGAGACATCCCGACTCTATCCTGCCCACCCGGCCATCCCTGCTTGTTCCACAGGGGTGACGAAAATGCCGGTTGATTCGTGTCTTGCGGCGTGAAAGTCACCGTTCTGGTTGCAGGCCATGGCATTGATGATATACTTGCTCCCGGCGAATGTTCGTACCTGTTCCTCGAACGTCCAGGGGTCGGGAGCATCGACTGCAATCCTCACGGAGGAACCACGGTGATGATCAGGTGTGCCCCCGGGTTTCTGCACTCGCACAGAGGAACACCACTGAACACCCGGCAGCCAAGCAGGACAGCCTATCGTTGGCGGCGGCCCCGCTAATGGCCCTGCAGGGACAGCAATCGAACATGTCCGACGAGATCAAAACCATACTCATCGCCGATGATGAACCCGACCTTCGGTTGTTGTTGCAGACCACACTGGAGGACCCGGCCTATCGCATTCTGGAGGCATCGGACGGGAAAGTGGCGTTGCAACTCATCCGCCAGGAACGCCCCGATGTGGTCATCCTGGATCGGATGATGCCCGGCATGGACGGCTTCAGCGTCGCGACCGCCAGCCAGGCAGATCCCTCTACCCAACATATTCCCCTGATTCTTCTGACCGCCCTGGATCGATCCGCAACACATGATACGCCAGAGGGGCCAGAGGTGTTCGCGTACCTGGTCAAACCCTTCAGCCCCCTGCAACTCCTCGACACGGTCCGGCAGGCACTCAGTCAGACACGTCCAGCCTAGCCCGTCATACGCACATGACAACAACCCCGAATCCCATCCCCGATAATGACCTGAACAGGCAACTTCGTTCGGCCAGATCCCAGCTGGCACTGTATGCCAAAGACTTGAAGGCCCTCTTATTACGCGAACAGCGCAAATCGAACCAACTGGAAGCCACGAATAAACAATTGCATGCCTACGCCCAGGATCTGAAGGCAGCCTACAAGACCCAGCAACAAAAAACGCGTGAGTTGGAAAAAGCCTACGCCGATACGGTGGTGCGCCTGACCCTCGCCTCCAAGTATAAAGACGAGGAGACCAGCGAACACATCCAACGCGTGAGTTACTACAGTAAAACCTTGGGGTTGGCGATTGGCCTCGATGAGGACGAAGCCCAGTTGCTGGCCGACGCAGCTCCCATGCACGACGTGGGCAAGATCGGCATTCCCGACATGATTATGCAAAACCGAGGCCCACTGGATGAGAAGGAATGGGCCATCATCAAACAGCACCCGATCTTCGGAGCCACACTGCTGGCCGGTTCGCCGTCGTTATTGCTGGAAACAGCGCGAAAAATCGCTCTCACACATCACGAACGGTGGGATGGAAGCGGATATCCCCAAGGGTTGAAAGGCAATGCCATTCCCTTGGGCGGAAGGCTGGTTATGTTGGGCGATACGTACGATGCACTTCGGAGCCGACGACCGTATAAGCCGGCTTTGTCACACGAACAGACCTGCCACATCATGCTCAACGGCAATGATCGAACACAGCCCCGGCATTTTGATCCGAAGCTCCTTGAGGTCTTTCGGGAAATTCATCTGGAGTTTGACCGGATTTTTTTGGAAACCACGGCACAAGTCCTGTCGCCGAGCGGGGACGAGGCGATGCGACTGTGAGGAACCGTCCCCTGGTC
>RKSG01000167.1 GCA_007570995.1 Nitrospirales bacterium | reverse complement strand
GGGCAGGCTCTGCGAATGCAGGAATCCAGGGGGGCTGGGGCATACATGTGAGGATGACCGGCATGATCGAGTGTGTTCCCAATTGCAGCGAAGGGCGCGATGAGGCCTTGATAGAACAACTCACAACCTCTCTGGCCTCAGTTCAAGGCGTGGCCTTGCTGGGCCAGCATCGGGACCCGGATCATCACCGGTGTGTCTTGACCGTTGCTGGTTCCATGGCATCGATGGCGGATGCTGCCTGTGCGCTGGTAGACAGGGCGGCGGCGTGCATTGATCTGACGCGGCACGTGGGGCAGCATCCGCGGATTGGTGCGACTGACGTCCTGCCGTTTATTCCGCTCCGTGGTGCGACCATGGCGGACTGTATCGCCCTCGCACAACGGGTGGGGGCGCGCATCGGGCGGGAGCTTCGGATCCCGGTGTTCCTCTACGGCGAAGCCTGCACGCGACCCTTCAGAAAACGGTTGGATCAGATTCGGAAAGGCGGGTGTGCGGCTCTGCAGGAGCGCATGGCCACCGATCCGGCCTGGGCACCGGATTTCGGTCCCGCGCGCATGCATCCCACGGCCGGTGCCATTGCGGTGGGGGCGCGTGGGCCGCTCATTGCCTACAATGTGTGGCTGCAGAGCCGCGACGTGTCTCTCGCGCAGGCGATTGCCAGGACAGTTCGTACTGCCAATGGAGGCCTTCCTGAAGTCAAGGCCATCGGGCTGGCCCTGAAGAGTCAGGGGCTTGTGCAGGTGTCCATGAATCTGACTGACTATCGCCAGACTCCCCTGCACGTGGCTTTTGAGGCCGTCAAACACGAGGCGTCCAGCCGGGGCGTCGCTGTGGTGAAAAGCGAGCTGGTGGGGCTTATTCCGCAGGATGCCTTTGCGCAGGCCAAGGGGTATGCGCTGCAGTGCGACTCCCTGACACACGATCATATTGTGGAGAATCGTCTCAGACAGTGCGGCCTGGGATCAGTCGAACGGTAGCCGTCGGGAGGAAACGGATGTCACGCTCCGGATTCACGATGCCGTTTGTGTCTTCGGGTGAAACGCCTTCACTGGATTCCTGCATGCGCAGGCATGACAGAGGAGGGTGTCCGCGTGCTCGTGTCGTTTCTTCTGCCCATTCTGACTGGCCATTCCGGGTTCCTGCGTGTGCAGGAACGACGGAGCAATCGCGGCGCGATTGCTGGGCACACGGTACAGGTCACGGATAATGCAACAGTTTGTGCAACGCCTGGTGGGTGCGCCGGGGTTTGACCATGTGATCATCGCCCTCATTGTCGGCAATGGGGTGCTGTTGGGCCTGGAGACGTCTCCCGATCTGGTGCGTCGCTACGGCGAGTGGATGGATCTGGGGAATCACGTGGTGCTGGCCGTCTTCATCCTTGAGGCCATCCTGAAAATGATCGCGGTCGCGCCGCGGATTGACCGGTATTTCCGGGACGGGTGGAACGTCTTTGATTTTTCGGTGATTGCGTTCTCGCTTGTGCCGGCAACCGGAGAATATGCCATGATCGCCCGCCTCGCGAGGTTGTTGCGGGTCCTGCGGTTGATTTCCACCATTCAGGAATTGCGGTTGATTGTCTCGACGCTCGTCAGGTCAATCCCGAGTATGGGTCACGTCATGCTCCTGATGAGTATTATCTTCTATATTTACGCCATTACCGGCTACCACCTGTTTCACGATCATGATCCCACGCACTGGCGCACGGTGGGCATTGCGCTGTTGTCGTTGTTTCGGGTGGTGACGCTGGAAGACTGGACGGACATTATGTATGTCGCCATGGAGCTGCACCCGCTGGCCTGGATCTATTTTGTCAGCTTTGTGGTGGTGGGGACGTTTGTGGTGATCAATCTGTTTATCGCGGTGGTCATCAACAATCTGGACGAGGCCAAGGCCGAACGTCTGCGCGAGCTGGAGCAACCGGTCTCGCGTGAAGAGATGTTGGCCGATCTTCGTACCACCCGGGAAGCGTTACGACGACTGGAAGAACGACTGGAGCGCCACGGGCGGTATCCTCCCGAAGAACGCTGACCGCAGATCGGGGACAGGCAGGCCGCTTGACGATGCGTCATTCCTGCACACGCAGAGCCTGCCCCCTGCCCCCCCTGGATTCCCGCTCAACTCACTGCGGGAATGCATGCCCCTGGGTTTGACCAGGGGACGGAGGGGGGGAACGACCAGGGGAATCCATGGGGCGGTTATGACGCGAGCAGGTGTGCCAGTGTCGAGAGTCCCGTCTGAACATCCTGCCGGGTGGGTCCCGATGACCATGACAGGCGAATCGCGGGCGCGATGGTTTCTGGATAGTCCACAAACCCTTTCACGATAATCCCGTATTCCGATTCCAGCCGTTCGACCAGTTGTCCGTAATCACGGTCGGGCCTTCCCGTGACCGTGAGGATGCCGGGCGCCTGGGAACCGTGCCATTCCACGACGCGGCAGTGCGGGGTCGCTCCGAGTGTGCTCCGGGCTGTTTCTCGAAGGGCCGTCTGGTGTTGCGTCGTGAGGCCCTGCTGGTGCCGTCTTTCACATGCCCTGGCGAGTCCCGCGATGAGCCCGATGTTGTGCGTCCCGATTTCAAAACGAGACGCCGGGGGGGCTCCTGGCATGTTGCCTGGAAAGGCCCGACAGGCAGGGTGCCGGAAAAACGTGTCACGTGTCACGATGACACCCGTGCCCAGAGGGCCTTCGCACCATTTGTGCCCGGTGAAAAAATAGGCGTCGCAATCCAGCGCGCCGAGATCGACGGGGATATGTCCCACAGCTTGCGCGCCATCGATGATGACCAGGCACTGTCCCGCCCTGGCCAGAGCTGCCACGTCGTGGATCGGGAAGATGCGACCGTCAA
Source organism: Nitrospirales bacterium (assembly GCA_007570995.1). GTDB lineage: Bacteria > Nitrospirota > Nitrospiria > Nitrospirales > UBA8639 > Bin75. The sequence continues at coordinate 25,385 of RKSG01000167.1, read as the reverse complement.
CGTGCGACACGTGGCTCATCACAATGGCTTTGACGCGGGCCCGGCTCATGTGTGCCTGTACTTCATGCAGGAATGCGTCGGGGGACGTGGGATGGATGGCGTGCCTGTGGACGCCGTCGTGTTCGAGTGCGTGCAGTTGTCTTGTGATGGATGGGTTTTCGTGTGTGGTGGTGAGCAGGGTGTCGCCGGGATTCCAGTGCAAGGCCGAAAGCGCACCATGGTGGGCGGTGGAGGCGTTGGCGGTGAATGCGATGGTCGAAGGATCCTCCACGTGCAACAGCATGCCAACCTTTCGCCGACATGCCTGTACCGTGTGGCGGTACCATGCCACGCCGGTCTCCGAATACAAATGGTGCCCGAACGTGGCCAGTGTCTGTTCGACCTCGTCCCAAATGTCTTGAGGCGTAGGGCACAGCGCGGCGTAGTTGAGGTAGATCATGGCGGGTCGTCTGTTCGGGATTGGCGATGCACGACTCCCCGGCGCCTTGCGGTGCCCTGCCGCACACGGGTCACCCCCGTGGCGACGGACCACTTGGGGGGATCATCGCACGCTGCTTCCGCAGAGCCTGCCCCTGGCGCCCCGTGCGACCAGGGGAATGATCAACCGGATGCGGGACGGGTTAGGGTTTCCGGGCCAGGGCAAGGCCGTGCAGATGGTCAGGGTCAGTGTACCATGCCACGGGGGTGAACCCGGCCTGCATCAATGGGGCTTCTGCCAGGGCACGGGTGTATTTCGTGCTGATTTCCGTGAGAATTTCTTCGCCCTCTTTGAGGTGAAGGGTCAACTCCAGGTCGGGAATGGGAATCACTTGCTCGCGCACCGACCGAAGGCGCATTTCGATCCGATGCTCGGCCGAATTAAAGCGGGCTACATGGTCAAAGGCGTCAAGGTCAAAGTCAACACCAATCACGGACTTGAGCACACGCAACATGTTTTTGTTAAAGGCGGCGGTCAGCCCGACGGAATCATTGTACGCCGCTTCCAGGCGATCCGTGTCCGTGATGAGTTGAACCCCAACAAGCAGAAAATCACCCGAGGCCATTTCGCGCTCGATGGACGACAGAAGCTCCGCGGCGGATTCGGGTCGCAAGTTGCCGATGGTGCCGCCCAGGATCCCGACCAGGCGTTTCCCGCCCTGCGGAATGTGTTCCAGATGAGCAAGAAAGTCGCCAACCACACCATGGACCTGGAGCCCCTCGTATTCCGCGACAAGCTCGTGGGCCACTCGTCGCACAATGCCTTCACTGACATCAAACGGGACATAAAACTTGAGTTGTTTCGTCCGTGCCATCGCGTCCAGCAGGGTCCGGGTTTTGGTGGCAGCGCCGGAGCCCAGTTCAACCAGTTCTTCGGCACCCGTCCGGGCCACGACATCGTCGGCGACGGTTTTCAGTAAGGCGTGTTCCGTCCGGGTCGGGTAGTACGTTGGCAGTTCGCAGATTTGTTCAAACAACTCGGATCCCCGGTCATCGTAGAAATACCGGGTCGGAAGTCTTCGTGGTGTCTCAAGCAGTCCCGCGCGTATTTCTTCCCGGATGGCAGCGGGATCCTGATTGTTCAGGTGCACGTCAATGGTGACAGGGGCGTGTTCAGACATACAATCGGATTCCTTTGGTTATGAAAACGTATTATGAAAAGGTGAGAGAGGTTGTGATTGCGTGGCGTGAATGTAGTGAAGGCCCCACTGTACCGGTTTGCTCACAGATGTGCAAGGTGTGAGAGCCGCGACGCTGTCGGGAGTGTGTGCGGAGTAGATCCCGCAAGGCCTGGCTGGATTCCCCTGGTCAAACCCAGGGGCAGGCTCTGCGTGCGCAGGAATGCATGCCCCTGGCGCTCCGTGCGACCAGGGGACGGCGGGGGAGCAATCGCAGCGCGATTGCTGGTTCCCTGTGCGGCCTTACGCCGGTCCCCGCTGGATGCCGCGCGGTCTGACCCAGGCCTCGACTCTGCCAAGAGAGCCATCAATCACCAGGGCCAGTGCCGCTGAGGGCAATGCCCCGGAAAGGATCACGGTGGCGTTGGCCATTTGTAATCCTGCGACAATCGGGACGCCCAGCCCTCCCGCTCCAATAAACGCGGCCAGCGTGGCCGTGCCCACGGTAATGACAGCGGCCGTGCGTATGCCCGCCATGATGACCGGCGCGGCTAACGGGAGTCGCACCCAGTAGAGAATTTGCCATTCCGTCATGCCAAGCGCGCGCGCCGACTCCACGGCCTGAGGCGCCGCATCGCGGAGACCGGAATAGGTGTTCCGGACAATGGGAAACAGGGAATACACCCATAAGGCGATGACGGCCGGGAGCGCGCCGATCCCGAACACTGGAATCATGAAGGCGAGCAAGGCGATAGACGGGATGGTTTGCGTCAGCCCAATGCCCAGGATGACGGGTTCGGCAACGGATCGGCGGCGTTCAAGCAGCAAACCCAACGGGACAGCCACGAGAATACCCAGGCCCAACGCGAGACCGGCAAGGGCAAGATGTTCAGCCGTTCGATGCAGCAGGGTGGCCCGACTCGACCACAGATAGGACATGATCTGCTCCCTGTCCGGTGCCGGGGCGGGTGTGGTGTCATCTGTCCTGAACAGTTGCAGTGAGGACAACGCATCGCGGGCCACCGTCTCGATTGATTCCCCGCCCTCCTGGAGCCGGTAATTCAGCTGTCGCATGGTCTTCGCGTCGAACGCGTTGGTCAGTAATCCCAGGATCGCTCCCAGTTCGGGGTGTTGTCGAAGCGTGGCGCCTCGTATGAGTCCGGCGGCTTCGTAGGGCGGGAAAAAATGCCGGTCATCTTCGAGCACCGTAAAATCGTAGACGGCCAGGCGTCCATCGGTGGTGTAGACGTCAAGGACATCAATCTCCCCCGCCGCTGCTGCCTGGTATTTTAACGATTGCTGCATGGCTTGTACGCGTTGGAACGTGAGGCCGTATTGCGCTTCAAGGCCTGGTAATCCATCCGGACGTTCCACGAATTCATAGCCGAAGCCCGCTGTCATGGACGCTGATCGCGTGGCGAGATCGGAAATGGTGCGGAGTGGGGGGGTGCCCGTTCGGGATCGTGTGACCGCGATCGCGTAGGAATTTTCAAAACCCAACGGGTTCAGCCACCACAGATCCCAGCGATGCAGAAACGCCGAACGGACAGTGATGAGAGCCGTTCGCGCGTCGCTCGTCGGAGGAGAGCGGAGGATGCTGACGAGCCCGGTGCCTGTGTATTCCGGGTAGAGATCAATCGCGCCGGTGCGAAGGGCTTCAAAACACACCTGCGTACCTGCCAGGCCCAGGCGTCGTTCCACGTCGAGGTCGGTCCGGGCTTCAATGAGTTGGGCGAACATTTCAGCAAGAAGTTTATTCTCCAGGAAATTTTTGGACCCGACGACAAGGCGATGGCCTTGGGCAAAGACGGGGCCGGCCAATGCGAGAAGCAGGGCCAGCCCAGGCAGGGCAACGATCACCCCGCGTGCCAGGTGCCGTCCCGTGTGTCCCCTGTGCAGCCATGGTCGGGTCATGGGCGGTGTCCATCGGAGCGATAGTGCAGCAGGCGGGCAACGTCGTCGTGCGCGGGTGTCTGGATCAGGTCGCTGGGGCGTCCGATTTGCAGGAGGCATCCATCCTTGAGCACCGCGATCCGGTCGCCGAGGCGAAGCGCCTCGTCAATGTCGTGCGTGACCATGACCATGGTTTGGTTGAGACGCTGCTTGAGATCGAGAAAATGCCGTTGTAGCTCGTGACGTGTCATCGCGTCCAGTGCGCCAAACGGCTCGTCGAGCAGAATGATTTCGGGGTCGGCCGCGAGGGCTCTGGCAAAGGCCACGCGTTGTCGTTGTCCGCCGGACAGTTCCACGGGATAGCGGGTCCGGAACCGTTGCGGGTCAAGATTCATGAGCTGGAGGAGCACATCCACCCGGCTCGCTCTTCGCTGCGGCGTCCATCCAAGGAGGAACGGCACGAGGCCAATGTTGTCTTCGACGGTCCAGTGCGGTAACAGTCCGGCGTCCTGCTGCACGTAGCCGATGCGGCGGCGAAGCGCGATGGGGTCGTGAGAGCGAATGGCTTCTCCGTGAATGCGCACTTCGCCCGACGTGGGATGCTGCAACCCGTTCAACAGGCGAAGCAGGGTTGTTTTGCCGGATCCGCTTTCTCCAATCAGGATCAGGGTTTCCCCCTGACAGACCTCGAGACTGACATCCTGAAGGGCATGAACGTCGGAGCCGAACTGCTGGCTCACGTCCTGGACGAGGAGAACGGGTACGGACATGGCGCGGGATTCTTTTTTCTTGACAAGACTCACTACGGATATATTACAAAAGGCCGGTCAGGGCCTGCAGAGCACCCGCATCCGCTGCGGGGGACACGAGGGGGTGTCCCTGCCAGGCGCCGTCGGCCCGGTGGCACGTGATTATGCCGAATTCAGTCGAAATACGAAAGGAATTATCTGCGGCGCGGGCCTGTACCGATCGCATTGTTTCCCTGTTCAAACCGGAGACGCTCTATGAGCGCCCCATTCCTGAACGCCATCGGGTGATTTTTTACGTTGGGCATCTGGAGGCGTTTGACTGGAATCAGATTTGTCGCTGGACGTTGGGGCGGGCCTCGTTTCATCCCACCTTTGATGCCCTGTTTGAGGCCGGTATTGATCCCGAGGTCGGATCAGCGCGGGACGATACTCCGGAAGAATGGCCTTCGATTGAGGCCGTCCAGCGCTATAATGTCAAGGCCCGGGAAGCGGTGGATCGCGCACTGGACGAAGTGCCGGAAACGATCCTGCGCATGGCGATTGAGCACAGGTGGATGCATGCCGAAACCACCGCCTATCTGCTTCACCACGCGTCGCACAGCGGGAAAGTGTCACTGTCCGTCCCCCCGTGCCCTGAATGTCCGGCGCCGCGTCATACCCTGATTGACATTCCCGACGGGGTGGTGACCCTGGGTCGCGAAGACGGCTTTGGGTGGGATAATGAATTTGGTGCGCATCATGTCGATGTTCCTGCCTTTGCGATCAGTAAATATAAAGTCACGAATGAACAGTATCTGCACTTTGTGAACGAAGGTGGGCCGGTGCCTCCGTTCTGGGTCAGGCGGGGAGACCGCTGGTATTTGCGGGCGATGTTCGAAGACATTGTGCTTCCCCCGCATTGGCCGGTGTATGTGTCCCTGAAAGACGCGAGGGCCTATGCGCAGTGGGCTGGCTGCTCGCTTCCGACTGAAGCGCAATTTCATCGAGCGGCGTATGGCGTGCCGGCCGGTGAAGAACGCGCGTATCCATGGGGGAATCAGGGGCCTAATGGCGTGCACGGGAATTTTCATTTTCGATCCTGGGACCCGGTGCCGGTCACGGCCAATCCGCAAAGCGACAGTGCCTTTGGGGTGTCTCAATTAGTGGGGAATGGGTGGGAATGGACCTCGACGCCTTTCCATCCTTTTGAAGGCTTCCAGTCCTATCCGACCTACCCGGGATATTCTGCCCGCTTCTTTGATGATGACCATTTCATTGTCAAAGGGGCCGCGCCTGCCACGGCCGCCTGCTTGTTGCGTCGGTCGTTCCGCAACTGGTTTCGCCAGGGCTATCCCCATGCACATGCCGGGTTTCGGTGTGTGCGCCCTGTGTAATGGGCCTTCGACAGCGGGGAGCCGGGGGCTCCCGTTTCTGCCCGGTTGTTGGCTCCGACCCGGGAACGGGTGACGGAGGTCAGGGCGAAGGGGTACCAGCACACGATTCATGCAGGCACCGATGAACGAACCAACCATTACCTGTCCGAATTGCAAGTTCGAGTTCAAACTCACCGACTCGCTTGTGGCCCCGATCATTGAGTCAACCCGTCTTGAGTTTGAAAAGCTCCAGGCCCAGAAGGATGCCGATTTCACCAAACGGGAGAACGCGCTGCACGATCGCGAGGTCGCACTTGCCAGGGCCAAAGAAACCGTTGACGAACAGGTGGCAAATAAACTGAAGGCCGAGCGCACCGCCATTGCTGCCGAAGAAGAGAGGCGGGTCAGACGGGCCATGTCTGACGATCGTGAGAAGAAGGAAAAGGAGATAGCCGATCTCGGGAGCCTCCTGAAACACAATGAGGAGAAACTGGCCGAGGCTCAGCGTGCCCAGGCCGACTTTCTCCGAAAAGAGCGCAAGTTGGACGAGGACAGACGCGAGTTTGATCTCACCATTGAGAAACGCGTCCGTGAGGAACGGACCGCCGTGCGTGATCAGGCAAAAAAAGAAACCGAGGCGTCGCTGCATCTCAAAATGAAGGAGAAGGATCAGACCATTGCCTCGATGCAGACACAGATCGGAGATCTGAATCGCAAGTTTGAGACCGAGCGCGTCGCCATTGCTGCCGAAGAAGAGAGGCGGGCCAAACGGGCAATGTCTGACGATCTTGAGAAGCAGAAAAAGGAGATCGCCGATCTGGGGAGCATCCTGAAACAGCGTGAAGAGAAACTGGCCGAGGCACAGCGGGTGCAGGCCGACGTTCTCCGAAAAGAGCGCGAGCTGGATGAGGCCAGACGCGAGGTTGACCTCACCATTGAGAAACGCGTCAGTGAGGAACGGACCGCCGTGCGCGATCGGGCAAAAAAAGAAACTGAGGAGTCGCTGCATCTCAAAATGAGGGAGAAGGATGAAACCATTGCCTCGCTGAAGACACGGGTCGGAGATCTGAATCGCAGGTTGGAACAGGGCCCGCCGCAACTGAAAGGGGAAGTGCTGGAACTTGAGCTTGAAGAGGTGTTGCGCACGGGGTTCCCGCGCGACACGATACAGCGTGTTCCAAAAGGCGAGCACGGCGGGGACATCGTGCAGGCGGTCTTCAGCTCGTCGGGACGGGCGTGCGGCACGATTCTGTGGGAATCCAAACGCACCAGACACTGGAGCGACGGCTGGCTGGCCAAGCTGCGCGGGGACCAACACATGGCCAAGGCTGAGCTGGCTGTGATCGTCAGCCAGGCACTCCCGAAAAACGTGGAAACCTTCGACCGGATTGACGGCATCTGTGTAACCCATCCGAGAGTTGTCCTCCCCGTCGCCACGATGCTTCGCCATATGCTGATTGAGATTGCCATGACTCGTCAGTCTTCCGAAGGCCAGCAGACCAAGATGGAGATGGTCTATCAGTATCTGACGGGACCTCAATTCCGCCAACGCGTCCAGGCCATCGTGGAAGCGTTCTCCTCCATGCGGGACGACCTTGAGAAAGAAAAGAAGGTCATCGCGAAGCAATGGGCCAAACGCGAAATGCAGATCAAGCAGGTCACGCAGGCAACCGTTGGCATGTACGGCGACCTTGAGGGCATCGCAGGGAAGACGTTGCAGGAGATCGAGGGGCTGGAATGGCAGGCGTTGAATCCGCCGCCGGACACAGTAGACGAGTCGGAATGATGACGACCGTCATCCCGTTGCCGGCGATTCGGCAGCGCAAAGACCAGCATTGATGATCAACGGGCACAAGGTGTCAAACAACGTAGACTTGCAGGGAAGGAATGTACGGGCTGCAACGCGTTGACAAGCAACCAGTTGGCATTTTGTTACATTCTCACTGTATATTGATATGCAGAGACTGGAGCCCGAACGTCTTCGAAAGGCAATCGAGCATGCTTTGGAGGAGAAGGATGGTGCCAAATTTTCTTACCGGTCGCGATTGCAAGCATCCTGGCAATAACGGGTTTTCGTTTTTCCAGGGAAAAAACCAGTGATGGATTGTCTTAATTGTGGGAAAAGAGTCGAGCACTCACTCCAAAAGCACTATCACTACAGGGAATCCGGTCTGGATAATCTGTATTTGGAGAACATGGCCATTGTCCACAAATGTGTGTGCGGACAGCAATTCACAGAGATTCCAAAAATGGAACGTCTGCATGATGCGATCGCCTATGATTTGTTGAACAAAAAAGCCCTTTGGAGTGGCCGGGAATTCAGGTTTTTGAGGAAGTGGGTTGGCCTTACCGTAGAGGAATTAGGCAGTGCTCTTGGTCAGGTAAGCCGCGATACCGTGTCCAGATGGGAACGTGGCACGGATCGCATTAACACACGCCACGCACCATCAAATGCTTCTCCTGGTGTTACGGCTGAAAGAAGATGCGATTAACGAAAGAATGCACCTGGAGAGTGACGTCCGGGAATTCCTGGGGAAAATTGCTGGCACGGAACACACACCTGTTCCAGTGACGATCACTGCCGACACACTGAAACGTGTGCCCTTTGCCGCATCCACGAAGGGCACGCATCGTGGTGTGTGCGTGTAATGCTGGCGAGTCCACACTGAGTGTTCGTGCATCTGACGGTCTCTGTGCCTGGAAGGCGGCGGCAACGTGGTCAGTGTCTTGTGCCTTCGTGGAATCTTCGAAAAGCAACCGAGAATGCTTTGGCAAAGAAGATAGTGCAACCATTTTACCTGTCCCGATTATTGAGGCAGTGAGAAAGTTACAGGAGGTGACGATGAAGGGCTTCGTGAATGTCCTGGTCGCAGTATTTGTCGTTTTGATGAGTGTGACGTCGTGGGCCGAGACGCGGGAGGAGATGGAATTTGCCAAGAGCCGCTACGGCGTGGAAATGCAAAGCATGATGGATGTCTGCATGACTATGCAACGCAACGGCGACCTGCCTGGAATCAGTGGTGGCGAAGACACGGCGATAGAGTTTGGAAGTGAGAGTGTTGACTTCTCGAAAAAAGACGATGTTGTCTATCCGTTGCAGATGCAGTGCATGGTCATCAAAGACGAGGAGATGCTGGCCTTCGCCTTCAACAAGGAAACGGCGGATGCAGACTGGACGCTGGTTCCGTAGAGTCAGATTAACCCGTCTGCCTTTTGCCACATCCATGCAGTGTGGGCATCGTGGCGTTTGCAGGTCATACAGTGGAATTCCCCCGGAGCGTTCGTGCATCTGACGGTCTCTGTTCCTGGAAGGCGGTGACAGCATGAAAGTGCCTTTTGCATTGATGAGTGTTGTATGTGCCGTTTGCGTGGGCCTGTTGATGCATCGTCCGGGTGTGCGTGCACAGGAGGGGGCCGAAACAGCTCCCACCCGAACGGTTATCGGTGACCTGCTGATGATTGACCGGGATCTCTACATTGTGCGGGGCGAAAGAGGCGAGATCCACATCGAGGCCACGGCTCGAACGGAGGTGACGGAAGACTTTCAATTCGGCGACCGCATCAAGGCCGTTGTGCTCACGAACAACAAGGCATTGACGATCGAACGCGCCGGTCCCCGTGATGTGCCGGGTGTCGTGGAAAATCAGCCGGTGCCAGCTGCGGCCTCTGATGCTCAGGATGCAGGAGCAGACACAGACGCGGTGTCAGCCCCGCCGACACAGCCGATGCAAAAGACGATTGTCGGTGACCTGCTGATGATCGACCGGGGGCTCTACATTGTGCGGGGCGAATTGGGCGAGATTCACATCGAGGCCACGGTTCGAACGGAGGTGGCAGAAGATTTTCAGTTCGGCGACCGCATCAAAGCCGTTGTGCTCATGAACAACAAAGCGTTGACCATCGAACGCGCCGGTCCAGGTGACGTGCCGGGCATCATCGTGCATGGCGGGGCCAAATCGCCGAGTGCTGCCCAGGGCGAGGCAGAGGAGGCAGGCCGACCCGTTGCGAGTGAGGCTGGCCAGGCACACGAAGCTGCATCGTCAGCTGTGGAGCCGGGTGGCGATACCACCGTCGTCGAAGGCCAGCTTTTGATGATTGATGGCGATTTCTATGTTATCCGCGGTGAGCGAGGTGAAATCCGGATCGAACGCACACCTGAAACCAGAATGGCCGAAGAGTTCAAGTTTGGCGATTTTATCAGGGCGACGATGACCCCGGCCGATCGGGCCCTGACGATCGAGCGGCTTCAGTGACGGGTACGGAACAGGGAAGCCGCCTCGTGAGACAGGTCACAAGTTTTCGATGGGAATCGGAGCGACCTGATCCGCAGGGGTAAAGCCGAAAATTTTTGAATAAAAATACAGCTCATTGTCCAGTACCTGCTTAATGTGCTTCGCCTGCCGAAACCCGTGCTGCTCCCCTTCAAACGCAATGTAAGCGACCGGAAGCCCTTTGGCTTTCACCGCATTGAACATGTTCTCCGCCTGGTTTGGCGGAACCACCTGGTCGTCCAGTCCCTGAAAAAGAATCAGGGGACAGGAAAGCCGGTCAGTGAAGTGGATGGGCGACCGCTGCTCATAGCGATCTGTGCGTTCAGGCAGGGGGCCAATGAGGCGGTCAAGATAGCGCGATTCAAACTTGTGAGTATCACGAGCAAGTGCTGCAAGGTCCGAGACGCCATAGTAACTTGAACCGGCCGTGAAGCAATCGCGAAATGTCAAGGCGCACAACGTGGTGAACCCTCCTGCGCTCCCGCCGGTGATGGTCATACGTTTCGGATCCACGATGCCCTGGTCAACGAGTGCCGTGGCCGCGCTGACGCAGTCATCGACGTCAACGATGCCCCACTGACCATTGAGGCGTTCCCTGTAGGCCCGTCCGTACCCCGTACTGCCGCCGTAGTTCACGTCGAGCACGGCAAATCCCCGGCTGGTCCAGTATTGAATCATCAGGTGAAAGGTGGGGACACAGGCCCCGGTTGGCCCGCCATGGCTTTTCACGAGAAGCGGGGGACGTGCTGAAGGAGGTTCGTCAAAATCTGCGTTGCGTGGCGGGTAATAAAACGCGTGCCCGGTGGATCCCTCTTTGGTGGGGTAGGTAATGGCGGAAGGGACGGAAATATATCTGGCATCCACGGAAAACTCCACGGAGCGTCGCAGGACGGTGACGGCAAGTGTGTCCATGTCGATCTGAATGAGTGCCGTGGGATCGGATGGAGAACTGGCCGTACAGAAAATGCTGGCCTGATGAACGTGGACATGATCAAAGGTCGTATACGGCAAATCGAATCGCTCGAGCGTGTGGCGTGCGGTATCCACACGTCCCAGATGCCAGAAACCATGTTGCGTATAGGCACAGACTATGTGGTGGGGCGATGCAAACCCGTAGAGTTTCTGTCCACACGTCCATTGCGGTGCGCCGAACTCGGCCTCCATGGGACAGAGAGGCACAGCCTGCCCGTTTTCCAGCTGATACAGGTTCCACCAGCCGGAATGATCTGACACAAAGTGCAACCGACCATCCGGCGACCATGCAGGCTGAAACACGGAAACGTTGGTGCCCCCTGCCACCTGTCGTGGAGCATGGAAAGAGCCATCCGGATGGATGTCGGCCACCCAGAGTTCCGTGCCGTCCCAGGGCATGTTGGGGTGGTTCCATGTCAGCCAGGCCACCTGTCGACCATCCGGACACAGGCAGGGGGAGGTGTAGAAATCATTCCCGGAAACCAGGACATCGCCGGCTGTGTCACCACAGTCGTCGCCAAGCGGAATGCCGACGATGGTGTTCCGGGGCTCCTGGTCCGGGCCGGTGTGATCTTCACGAACGCAAAGGAGCCGGTTGTGCACGCGATCCTTGAGTCCGTCGGCATAGCACATCGGGGCTTCGGTGGTGATGGGTTCGGGTGCACTTCCCCTGCGTTGTTGATACAGCCGTTGATCGGAAAAATTGGAAAAATACACGACGCCTTCTGCGACACAATATGCCCCGCCTCCATATTCATGGACCCGGGTTCGAACGTTCAGGGGATAAGGAGTCAGGGAGAGGTGGGTCCCATCGGCGTTCCGGTGGACGACGGTATTTCGTCCCCCCTCACCGGGGAGGCTTTCCAGCCAGAACAGTTGATCGCCGTCGAGGGCAAGTTGTCCGAGTTTGATCGATTCTGAGACAATCCGGTCCGAGGTGACTGGGGATTTCCATGACCCGTGAGGCGCGATACGCGGATGTGACATGACCAGACTCGTGAACGCTCACACGGGCTCAGGGCAGAAAAACGCCAGGGCAGGAGAGCAGGGTTGCCGACGGTCGAGGGCTACGCTTGAACAGACGTCGGGTGGCGACGATGTCCTCGCGAGGCAATAACGGCGAGGTCAGCAATATGGTTGAGGCATCGTCCGCAACACGTCTCTTTGTCGTCGATTCCCAGTGCGGCCGCCAGCTTGTCCGGGCAGGTGACGCCGGCGCACCCGAGGTCTTCAACATTGCATTCGGTAATGCCTTTGCACACGCACACGTACATAATGTCTAACCAAACACGATATTGATAACAGTCTTCATTTGCAATGGATTGTAACCGCGAAACGGGTGGTTGTCAAGCCGGAACCATGGGAAAATTTTCACAGGAGCTGGCCTCGAACCCTGACGGGTTGGGCCGCGTTTGGTAACGTGGCGATGAGGGGAATGGTTGAACCCGTCCCCAATGGCATTGTCCTGACCATTCAGGCCCGGCCCGGGGCCTCCAGAACGGAATGTGTGGGGGTACATGGTGACGCATTGAAGTTTCGGGTCGCTGCAAAGGCGAGGCCAATGCCGCCTTGTGTGCGCACCTTGCGGAATTGTTTTCCGTACCACAATCCCTGGTATCCGTCCTGGCCGGGCAGACCGGTCGGAAAAAGCGAATCCGGATCGTCGGGATCACACGATCGCAGGTTTGCGCGGTCCTGCCGGTTCCGGTCAGATGTTCGTCATAAACGAAGGGGATCAATCGCGCTGCGATCGCTGGGTGATGGTTTGCAAGCACCCTGGCCGCTTTTTATAATCCGATTTTGCTCTTGGGACCCATGAACCACTCGGCCTTTCCGCAGACATTCCATGCTGTCCTTGCTTGCCGGTTGAGCGCCGACAGTGCTCAAACGGTCTCGTCTGTCCTTCTGGACGCGGGCGTGGCTGGCCACGTCTTTGAATTACTGGAAGAACTTCGGGGGTGTTCTGCCAAAATCGCGGGAAAGGCCATTGACGCTCTCCCCGAGATGTTGGAGCGATGTGGCCCCGAGACGGTCATCGCATGGATGGATGTGGCCGTTGTGCTCGCTGGGCGTTCGGGTGCGATGAGCATGAAATATCTGCAGGAAAGCCCGCGCCTTTTGGGAGTGCTGGATTCTCCGGCTCTTCGCCAGGCAGTGGTCACGACGACGCTGGAACTGGCCGACAGCGACGCGGAGTTGGCGGCGCACTGCGCTCTTGAATTCTTCCGTAAGGCTCCGGAATTGTTGGGTGTGGTGTCACACGCCAGTCTGCCCCGGTGGGCGGAACTCGGTCGGGAACTGACGGAATGGAATCACGTGTTGGGTATAGAGTTTCTTCGCGAATGCCCGAAGGTGGCGGAGGTGCTGGCGTTTGATGAGGTGCGTTCCTGGGTGGCCTTCGGTATGAAACTGATCACCCGCAACAGTCTGGGCAACCCCGATTACGTGGGGATTCTTGAATTCTTTCGCACGAGTCCCGGCCTGCTTGGAGCCATTCCCGATGCGGCCGTGCGCCCGAAGATTGTGAGTGTGGGATCGGCGATGGCGGATCAATCTCCTGAAAGCGCGCTGACTTTTTTGGCCGAAGCGCCGACGCTCATTGGCGCTCTGCCATCGGCGGAATGGCGCCGGACGGTTCTCCAGTACGGAGGGCTGCTGGCCGAACGGGATGCCTCTGTGGCGCTGGCCTGTTTTCGTCGTGCCCCGGAGGTCGTCCGCATGGACCACGGGGCTGAAGGTCGGGATGGAGCCTTTGCAACGTGGTTCCGCGGTGGCATGGAAGTGCTGAATTACAGCGCGGAGGGGGCTCGCGCGTATTTTGCTCTTGAAACGGCGAAGGCGTTGAATGCGATAGAGCAGGCGACAGCGAGCATGCCGCTTCGACAGGTGGCTCGCTCGTTACAACTGTTTGCACACATGATCTGTGGCCAACCGGTGCGGGTCGTCGCCCTGGCTGACTCGACGCAGACGGCGTATGTGGAGATCGCACCGGAAGGCCCCGTCGTCTATCTGCCGGCGATCATGAATCAGTTTTCGGAGAAGGAGCAGAACGTTCGAGGCTATACGGTCACGTTGGCACATGAAGTCGGTCATGTGGCGTTTGGAACGTATCGCATCGACATGCCGTTCCTGTGGGGCCTGGCACAGCAGGCTGCGGATCGCTATGCCCGCGGTGACAACGAAACGGTTCGGTCTCGCAGCCATTCGCCTCTGTCGGCCATCAATGGCCTGGCGGATTTCTTCGCCCTCTATCCTCGCAAAGGGGTGATACGGGATCTGTGGACCATCCTTGAAGATGCACGCGTCGAGTTTTTGTTGCAGCAGGAATATCCGGGCCTTCGCCATGATCTGGCCTCGGTGGCTCGGGCCTCGGTGAAGACGCGCTCCATTCTGCACGGCATGACGGCCAGAGAGATGGTGATGGATCAGCTCCTGCTCCTGTTGACGCATGGCCCGGGAGCATCCCGGAGCCCTCAGGCTCTCCAGCCGGTCGTGGATCGGTGTTGGGAATTCGCGCGGACGATCTTGCACCCACGGGCGACACATGAACAGGCTGTTACCATGGCCGACAGGATTTACCAGACGTTGGATGCCATGATCGGCAGCGTGCACGACACTATCCGGGAGCCTGCAGATTCGGATCAGCGGGATGAGCGGGAGGATGTGAGCGCGGGGCCTCGTGCAGCTGACGAAACGGTGGGAGACTATCGCGCCGTGACGAATTGGGCCTATCGAGGCACCATGAACCCGGAGGTTGTTCGGGGAGAATCGGATGAGTCACACGGCAGGTCGGGGGCATCAGCGGAGACGGTGCCAGATTTCGCCGGCGCCGACATGCCGGCTTTCCTTCCGTCGCAGCGCTCTGGCGAGCGTCGCGAGGTGGAATCCCACGACGCGTCTGAGAGTGAATCTGCAGGCGAACATGCCTCAACCGACTCTGAGGAGACCTCCCTGGATTCCCGCTCAACTCCCTGCGGGAATGACGGAGGGGGAGGCTCAGACGATGGGCCATGGGCTGTTCCCTGTGGTCACGCTCCATCGTCTGTGTACCCTGAATGGGATGGCGGGCTTCAGGACTATCGGCTCAAATGGTGTCGGGTGATTGAGCGCCCTGGTGAGGAAGGAAGTGAGGATTTTGCGCGGCATGTCCTGGACACACATGCCCCGGCCATGCGGATCTTGCGCCGCTATTTTGAAACCATCCGCCCGACGTCCACGCGTCGCGTTCGTGGCTGCGACGATGGCGAAGACGTGGACATGGATGCTGCGATTCGTCGCGTGGCGGAACGACGGGCGGGTGTCGACCCGTCTGACCGAATTTACGATCGGAGGGATAAACGTGAACGCCATGTTGCCGTGGCGTTTGTCGTGGACATGAGCGGATCAACGGGGCGGCAACTGGAGGGACCCCGTCGCGTCATTGATGTTGAGAAGGAAGCCCTGGTCCTGTTCGTGGAGGCATTGGAAGCCATTGGGGACGACTATGCGTTATATGGATTTTCCGGCCATGGCCGGCATCGTGTTGAGGTGATCGTCCTGAAAGATTTTGGCGATGACCGACGCCACCGCACTGGTCGGCGCATTGAGGCCATGATACCGCTTCAGCAGAATCGTGACGGGACCGTAATTCGACACGTCACACAAACACTGCTGCGCTGCCCGGCCCGGCATCGGGTGCTCATGCTGTTGAGTGACGGACGTCCCCTTGACGGCGACTACGGGGAGGAGTACGCCCTGCAGGATACCCGAATGGCACTTCGAGAGGCGCGGCAGCAGGGAATCCGGCCGTTTTGTGTCACGATTGACCGGGAGGCGAGCGGGTATCTCACACGCATGTACGGAGATATTCACTACTGTGTCCTGGACGACGTACGGACCTTGCCTGAACGGCTGCCACGGGTGTACCGAAGATTGACGGGACGTTCCTGATGTGTCATGCCTCCTGCATCGTGTATCGAGCTGGTCAAGCCCCCCCTCCGTCATTCCGGCCCCCTCCGTCATTCCTGCGAACGCAGGAATCTAGGGCCGCCATGTGGGGCGGGATCCAGCTCCTGGAGCATGCAACGTAATGGTCGATCCATCGCACGAACATGTGCCGCCGTGGTTGCATAAGCTGTTCACCGGACATCAGTATCCCTACGTTCGACGCCTCGCCAAATTTGAGAAGAAAGACCGCAGAGTTGGCGATCCGCGTTCCGAGCCGTCCCGTGAGGAAATTGATGCCAAATTCCGGGAAGTGTACCCTCGCTGTTCCGCGAAAATTCTGCAGGAAGTGAAACAGGGGATGATTGTGAGTTTCAGAGAATTAGGGTCGTATCCGCCGGGCGGCTATCGGGAGCTGGTTGAGACACCGGAGACATTTCTTGCCCGGGAATATGGAAGGAAAAAAATCAAAGTCAATTTCTATGATGGGGAAAATTTCGTCTGTACCATTAATTTCAAGGTAGGGGGGTGGACCAGTCATGATGATGACGAGTAGGCAGGGGAACGCCCCGGTCTCACATGGCTCCGTCATTCCTGCGAACGCAGGAATCCAGCAACGCGATGCCCGCGCTTTCGATGGTGCTTACGGAATCCGGCAGATCATGCAGGGGGCAGGGGGAGCATGACACAACGAAAAATCACCGTCGTTGGAGCAGGCAACGTTGGGGGCTCCATCGCGCAGCGACTGGCCGACAGGAACGGGTACGAGATTGTCCTGGTGGATATTGTGGACGGCCTGCCGCAGGGCAAAGCCCTGGACCTGGCACAGGCGGGAGCGGTGTGCGGCCATGACTCACACATCATTGGCACCGGTTGTTACGATGAGACCGCCGACTCCGACGCCGTGGTGGTGACGTCGGGCATTGCGCGGAAGCCCGGCATGAGCCGATCCGAATTACTTGAGACCAATATCCAGATCGTTCAATCCGTTGTGCGGGAAGCGAGTCAACGGTCGCCCGCGGCCATCTTCGTCATTGTGGCGAATCCCCTGGATGCCATGACGTATGTTGCCTGGCGGGTGAGCGGATTTCCCAAGCAGCGGGTGGTGGGTATGGCCGGGGTCCTGGACTCTGCCAGGTTCCGCATGTTTATCGCCCGGGAGTTGAACGTTCCGGCCCATGATGTGCAGGCCATGGTACTGGGAGGACATGGCGATGCGATGGTTCCCCTGATTCGCTACACGACGGTGAGGGGGCAGCCCGTGGATCAGTGCCTGTCAACGGAGCAGCTCGATGCCCTGGTCACGCGCACGCGCGGCGGTGGAGCGGAGATCGTGAATTTCCTCAAGACGGGGAGTGCCTACTATGCGCCGGCCGCATCGGTGGTCGAAATGGTCGAAGCCATGTTGCAGGATCAGGGCACGGTGCTGCCCTGCGCGGCACTGTGTGAGGGCGAGTACGGGCTCCGGGGCGTCTATATGGGCGTCCCCGTCCGTCTGGGGAAAAACGGCGTCGAGGAAATACTCGAATACAATCTGACACCCGAAGAAAAGGCCGCGTTTGATACGTCGGCCCGGGGTGTCCGCGAATTGTGCCGGGAGGTTGATAAGCTGCTTGGTGTGTAATTCCAGTCTTCGCTGAGACCACTGCAGTGTGCAATCAAGGGATGCCGGTGTCAGACAGAATGTTCTCAGAAGCTGGCCGCGTCGACTGCTTTCAGCACCAATGGCTGCCTGGGGAATTTTTTTCAGGTGATGGCCAGGTGAGCGGCTGGTCCTCGTAGCCTGTCAGGATACGTTGGGGTGCTCCCGCCAGCGGGAAGTATCTGCCAGTTCTTGCGCGTGCCTTTTTTGTTCCTCTTCATCCTGGGCCGCGAGGTGCGGCAGGATAATGTCTGCATGATATGGGTTGTCCGGTGTAGGAGTAGCTTTGACGCATCGTCCATTGCCACCAGCCTTTGCAGCAGTAACCACAGCCCACCCGTAGAACGCACGGTTGCGCGCGGAAGCAGCCTTGCCTGCGATTGCAGTGGCCTTGTCCTCCGGAGCAAGGGTGAGTCTGTCAACGGAAATCTCAGTGCTGCCTTTCTGACTCAGAAAGACGTTGATTGACACCCTTGATCGTCGTGCGCGTTTCGCTTCCTTGCCTGAAAACACGCCCCGCCCGAGGTCTTCCGTCGGTGCAATGCTGTTGGGAACCGTCATAGCGAGAGCGTGCCCTGAGGTTTCAGGGCCGCCAGGGCCTCACGCACGAAACCGTCGGGCAGCGTCTTAGTAGTCGCATACCGGGCACGGCGATGATTCCCGTTCATATTGACCAAACACAACGCTCCTCCGTCCGAATCGCACAGCAAAATAACCGACTGCCCTTGCCCATCGGGGGCGTCAATGGCAATCTCGCTATCCGGTGTGGGATACACTTCGAAACGGCGAGGTGAAATTCCGTACATTGCTTTCAGAAGTCGCTCCGCGTTTTGTAATGCTTGATCGGACGGTTGAGAGAATCCTTCTTCGCGTGCCTCATCCCTTGCTCCACGAAGGTCGCTCAGAGCGTCATTCAATGTAGCTGTGTCGATCTCCGCAATGCGACCCAGAAGGGCATTGTCAAGCGACGTGTCAGAGGTTGTGGGGTAAAATGTGTGCATCGGCACGGGGAAGATGACAAATTCTGGTGAAAAGTCTTTATCGTGCAAAGCTTGGTACAGGTCTCTCAAGCCTTCTTCCCCCCACAACTCTGTGGAACATGTGGAGCTACTGGTAGCGGAATGTCGTTGCAGTATAGAACTCATCACAAATTCGGAAAAGGAACGCGGCGTGAAACTGGTAGCAGGATGTCGTTGCAGTGTAGAACTCATCGGGCGTGCTCCTCGAAGTGAAATTTTGTGGCAAGTGTAAAAAAATCGGACAAATCCTCTTCCCAGGATTGAAGAATTTTTTCCATCTTTTCTATACGTTCCTGCTGATTCGTCGCTGATATGTCACGGTGAACATTCGCCTGAAACAGAATGCCATGGATTGTAGAGGCATTTCCCTCCTGGTTCTTTACCTCGATGACGTCCAGGGCAATTCTCCTTTGTTCATACCTGTATGTCACGCGTAACTGGATATCCGGGCAAACATCTTTGAAGGACATCCAAAGGCCTTTGTCGCGAAAGGCCGTTGATACTTTCTCCGGTACTTCTGGTGGTGAGCGCCGGTATCCTTTCGGATTGATGCCGACGGCTGTGTAAGGGACGTGTGGTACCGTCTCCAGATAGCGTTTCGCCATTGCCGGGCAGGTGATGGTCTTTGTTGTCAAGGATTTTCTGTCTTGCTCGAATATCACCCTGGTTGGTTCCGCTTTGACTGCCAGACCGCCCTCGAATGTCACTCGCGCATAGAACGGTGTTGAGATTGGGTCGCCCTGTAGTGGCACGCCGGACTCTACAATGTTGTTGTGGCGCAAGAAGTCCGGATTCATGATTGATGGATTGTTCAGACTTGACACAAGAACGACGGAGAATCCGACGAGTTCAAGCCCGTCTCCCGTATCGTTGCCCTGTTCTTTCTGGCTCACACTGGACCTTATGCTCAAAGCACATTCTGGTTGACTGGCACGTTTCAAGGTGCCTCAGGCACATGCCAGAAGGCCACGTCAAAAACCTGGTTGCGGCTCAATCATTCGTCTCAACAACCTTCAGTTGTCTTGTGCAAACTTGGGATTTTTCGGAACTGAAACATATTTTGCCTGGCAGCCCTGCATTTTGGCGGGTGCAGGACAGACAGGACCTTGCCGCTGCCACTCCGAGGTTTTCCTCCCGAAGCCTGTGTCTTTTTAGGGACATCGGCGCAAAATCCTATCCATTCCTGTCATGCTTGTGCAATTTTTTCATTGTCTACGGCACTGTTGCGGCCAGCACTTTTTCGGTTTGTTTCCTCCGGTAATCTTCCAGGCTGGTCTTTATTGCTGCATCAGAGAGTGCCAGGATCGCCGCCGCCAACAGGGCGGCATTCACAGAGCCAGCTGACCCGATGGCCAGGGTGGCCACGGGAATGCCGGCGGGCATTTGCACGATGGAGAGCAAGGAATCCAGCCCCTGCAGGGCTTTGGATTGCATGGGGACGCCGAGAACGGGCAAGGTGGTTTTCGCCGCGATGACCCCCGGCAGATGCGCGGCCCCGCCGGCTCCGGCGATAATGACGCGCAGCCCACGCGCCTCCGCGTGGCTGATGTATTCCCATAAGGCATCAGGCGCCCGATGGGCGGAGATCACACGACATTCATTGGCCACACCAAGTTGCGTCAGTGTGTCGCTGGCCAGCCGCATGACCTCCCAGTCGCTTTTACTTCCCATGAGAATGCCCACTACAGGTTTATCATTTGCTGAAGCCACAAGCGTCCCCCCTCAGTTGATGTTGGAGTGTGTGTCAGAACGGACCCTTCGTATCGCCACATGATCGAGCCCCCCTCCGTCCCCTGGTCGCCCGGGGCGCCAGGGGCATGCATTCCCGCGGTGTGTTGAGCGGGAATCCAAGAGGGGGCAAGTGTACAAATTCATCATCATCTTTACAATCGGGGAGAAGATGACGGAGAGACGTCTCACTGACAGCAGGGGACAGACCACAAATCGTGTTCGATCCGGTGCCCCGATGAGTGGATTCTAACCCTTTGACGTGACGGGGTTTTTGCGCGTGCCCGGTGCGCGGAAGGCTTGACGGCATGACAGGGAGCCTCGTATAGTCCACCCCGTTCACCGTCGCATAGGCGCATGATACTTCAGCCGTGGATTGTGTATGGAACAGACGGCTTCGCTTCGTTTACTCGCTCCGCTTGACGGAGAGCCTTGGGATATCGACGGCTACATCAAACACGGGGGGTATGAGGCCTGGCGGCAGGTCGTGCGGGATGGCAATCCCGACCGGGTGATTGATGAGCTGAAGCGATCCGGTCTCCGGGGACGCGGCGGGGCGGGGTTCCCGACGGGGGTGAAATGGGACAAAGTGGTGCACCATCGGCTGCCGGATCGCTATTTTGTCTGTAATGCCGGAGAGCATGAGCCTGGTACTTTTAAAGATCGCTATCTGATCCAACACCACCCGCATCGCCTGCTTGAGGGATGTCTCATCGCGGCCTTCACCGTCGGGGCCAGAGAATCTCACATCTATTTGAACGCCGAATTTCGTGAAGCGCGGCACAGCCTGGCACGGGCCATGGAGCAGGCCCGCGTGCGGGGGGTGTTGGGGAACAATGTGTTGGGTTCCGGCGTTGATCTTGAGCTGGAGATTTTCGACGGTCATGGAAGCTACGTAGCCGGCGAAGAAACCGCGATGTTGGAATCCATGCAGGGCCGTCCCGCTCAACCGAAGGCCAAACCGCCGTTTTACCCGACCGACTTCGGCCTGCATGGCAAACCCACTCTGGTGAATAACGTCGAAACTCTGTCCCACGTTCCTTCCATTCTTCTCAAGGGAAGCCAATGGTTTCGGGAAGTGGGCCCGGAACACAGCCCGGGCACCATGCTGTTTTCGTTGAGCGGGGCCGTGAATCATCCCGGGGTTTATGAGCTGCCCCTGGGCACGCCCCTTCGCCATTTAATTGAAGAATGTGGAGGAGGTGTGCCATCCGGCCGGATGGTCAAGGCGGTCTTCCCTGGTGGCCCGTCCTTTGCGATGGTGGGCCCGGAGGAACTTGATCTTCCCATGGATTTTGATTCCCTGAAAAAGGCCGGAACCGGCCTGGGGTCGGCGGGGGTCATTGTGGTGGATGATGCGACCTGCATGGTGGCTCAGACGCTCGCGCTCTCGACGTTTTTTCGGGAGGAGAGTTGCGGGCAATGTCCATCCTGCCGCATTGGCACGCAACATCTTGAAGCACTCGTCGCGAAAATTGAAACAGGGAACGGAACACACGGTGACCTGGAAAAACTCTTGCAGATTTGCGGATTTGTCAAAGGCACGGGCTACTGCACATTAGTAACGGGTGCAGCCGTCCTGGTGCAGAACAGTCTTCGTCTGTTCCGTCACGAGTTCGAGGACCACGTTGTCAAAGGGGCATGTCCTTTCAGTCCGACCGCCGCGAAACCGGCGGTGGCCATTGGGTGAGAGCGTATGCCGCGCGTCACGTTTGTTCATTCAGAAGGTAAAAGCGGCGAGGTGCCGGACAATGTCACGTTGCTGGATGCCGCCGGGTCGTTGGGCTTTCCCCTCAATCATGATTGCGGGGGGAGTGCTTCGTGTTCGACCTGTCGTGTCGAAGTGATGATGGGGGGCGAGCATTTATCGGAAATTGATTTTGACGAACAGGACCTGCTGGACCGTGAAGCGCTCACCGAGCCCTACCATCGTCTCAGTTGTCAGGCGCTGGTGCTGGGGGACGTCGTGGTCCGGGTACCCGAGGAACGGGAAGAACCGGCGGCCTTGGGCTGGCAGGAATCCGCCGATGTCGTTACGGGAGCAGACACATGAGCGCCGTCGGGACGGGGGAAAGCCCCCCCCTCAGTCCCCTGGTCGACCGGGGTGCCAGGGGCATGCATTCCCGCAGTGAGTTGAGCGGGGATCCAGGGGGGGCGAGCCCGGCGAAGGAAAAAATTTGCGTCACCCGTCAATATCAGTTCTGTGCCGCACATCGGTTGCACACGGACGCATTGCCGGATGACGTGAATCGCGCCGTGTTTGGCAAATGCAATAACCCCAATGGGCATGGCCATACCTATACCGTGCTGGTCACCTTGACAGGCGAACCGGATCCGCACACAGGAGACGTGACGGACATTGAAGCCGTGGATCGGCTGGTGAACCAGAAAATCGTGGAGCGGTTTGACCACCGCCACCTCAATCATGATCCGGCATTCCTGCATCTCGTGACGACGGGTGAAAACCTGGCCAGGGTCATCTGGGACGAGTTGGTGAACGAAGTCCCGGTTGGGCGGTTGGAAAAAATCGGGCTGATTGAAACGCGTGACAATTATTTCGAATATCGA
Organism: Nitrospirales bacterium; assembly: GCA_007570995.1. Classification (GTDB taxonomy): domain Bacteria; phylum Nitrospirota; class Nitrospiria; order Nitrospirales; family UBA8639; genus Bin75. Next base: position 2,673 of record RKSG01000167.1, on the reverse strand, counting down.
GCCGACCCATCCCCTGGTCAAAAGCCCCCCTCCGTCCCCTGGTCGCCCGGGGCGCCAGGGGCATGCATTCCCGCAGTGAGTTGAGCGGGAATCCAAGGGGGAGCAGGGGCATGCTTCCTGAACATCATCTTGCCGACGACGGGCTCCTGGTCGTACCTCTGTCCAATGAGCAAGCGACATTCTCCCATGTCCTCCAACAGGCGCGCATCTCGCGGACGGCCTGCCACGAATGCCGGGAACGCTGCCCCGGTCTGTTCGTGCCCCCCCCTCAGTCCCCTGGGCGCCCGGGGCATGCATTCCCGCAGTGAGTTGAGCGGGAATCCAGGGGGGGGGCACAATCGTGCACAGCTGGAATCGCTGGTCACTCACCTGCTGGCGTTGCTCGGCGAAAATCCCGCACGCACGGGGTTGGAGAAAACGCCCCAGCGCGTGGCCCAGGCCCTCGCATTTTTGACCAGAGGATACGGGCAAAACGTTTCGGATATCGTCAATGGGGCGTTATTCCCCATTGAGTATGACGAGATGGTCATTGTCCGGGATATTGATTTCTACAGCTTGTGCGAACATCATCTTCTGCCGTTTTTTGGAAAGTGCCATATCGGGTATATACCGAAGAAACAGGTAGTCGGCCTCAGCAAGATGCCCCGGGTGGTCGAAGTGTTCAGCCGACGGCTTCAGGTGCAGGAGCGCCTGACGGTTGAGATTGCGGAAACGCTCAAGACAATCCTGAATCCACTGGGGGTGGGCGTTGTCGTTGAGGCTCGACATTTGTGCATGATGATGCGGGGTGTCGAGAAACAAAATACCATCGCCGTCACGAGTCACATGCTGGGGGCGTTTCGCAAGCAGCAGCAAACCCGCGATGAATTTCTGAAACTCATCGGTCAGCCTTCCTGAACGGGCGGTTCGTGTTCCGACCGCTCCTCGTGCCTTCCGCAGAACGAACAGATTGCCGCGTTAAAGGCCTCGGGATTTTCCATGTTCGAGAGATGCCCGGCGTGCGGGATGCGCACAAACGTTGAAGCGGGGATGTGCCCGGCCATGCGTTCCATCTCGGCCGGTGGCGACGCGCGATCATCCTCCCCGACGATCACCAGTGTTGGAACGTTGATGCGTGACAGGAGCGGAGTCGAATCCGGCCGTTCTTCCATGGCCATCAGATCGCCCGCGATGCCGGAAACCTGATTGCCGGTGATGATGGCACGGACGCGATCCCGCACGTCCGTGCGGTGTGCCAGCGAATGGGGGCTCAGCAGGGTGGGCAGCATGAGGTCGGCAATGGCCGACGCCCCTCGTCGGTACGCCACCTGGGCCATGGAAAATCGCGTGGCCCTGGTTTCGGACGTGTCGGCAGTCGCCCGTGTATCGGCCAGCACCAGCGACCGCACGCGCGCGGGATCCATCCGGTACAGTGCAAAGAGAATGTAGCCGCCCATGGACAGCCCCACGAATGTCGCCTGTGCAATGGCAAGGTGATCCAGTATGCCGATGATATCCTCGACAAAATGGCCCAGCGTGTAGCGCCACAGCGGCGCGTCGGATTCCCCGTGCCCGCGAAGGTCTATCGTGATGACGCGATACCGATGCGTCAGCCCGGCCACCTGTGGCTCCCACATCGTTCGATTCATCGGAAAGGCATGGAGAAAAATAATCGGCTCCGCCTGCCCCGTATCCGACCAGGCCAGATCAATGCCGTTGATGTGCGCTTTCGTTGTGATGCTCATGGTGTTGTTGAAACAGACGTCAGACTACATGTCCGCGCACCAATTTGATCATGTCGGCTTTGTTTTGCAACCAGCCCGGAAGCCATTTCGGAAGCCGTTCCATCTCCCTCTTGATAAATTCCAGCATTGCCTGCGGTGTAACGCACTCAACATTTTGGGGTTTTGCACCCTCGTAATGTCCGTTCGTTTGAAACAGAAAAACTATCTGGTCATCTTTGAATTCCTGCATGTTAATGGGGGTTTGACCACACTTAACCTGAGTTTTGGCCTTTTCGCCGCTCTTGGGGTTGGCAAGGAGAAACTCGTATTTCATTGTGTTTCCTTTTCGGGAATTTGGAATAACATACCAGCCCTTTGCCTGCAGATAGAGAAAAAGAACGTCCTCGGCCTCCTCTGGAGTGAGCAGGTCTAATCCGGGAAAGTTGGACACGTCAATTTTGTAGTCATTCTGACCCGACACCTTGTTCCACAGATCCTTAGAGTATTCGCGCACGGTTTCACCGACAACGCGCTGAATCACATGTCCATGACCCCCAAAGGATGCAGCCACTTTTCCAAGTACGGAGTCTAGTGGAATCTCAATAATGTCATCGCAACGGACAATGTTTGCAATGTCTATATCTCTTTCTGACGCTTTTGGGGGATTCCAGTACTCCCATTCCTCTTTGACACGGGCGAGGTAGTATTTGCCTGCATAGCGCCCGACTCCGCGTGTTCAAACCAAGTCATTTTTTCTAACGTGCTCTTTTATTCTTTTGACCTTTTTTAAGGCTTTCTCGTCATATCCCATCTTCTCTTTTGCTTTTGTTGCATAAACATCCCAATTTTTGGTGGCGCGCAACTGGTCTGGTGGTTGTATACGCCAACCGACACCAAGCAGTTTGTTGTCCAAGCAATACTGAAATGTGTCATCTTGACTGGCCGTGCCACCCGGATTGATTTTTATTCT